>NZ_JBFAOV010000015.1:0-244563 GCF_040675375.1 Nonomuraea sp. NPDC049607 | reverse complement strand
CTCTAGCGGGAACACGTCGACGGGCCCGGCCGGCGCCGGGCCCTTCGACGTGTTCCGAACGCGTGCTACTTCGACTGGGTGGGCGAGGGAGCGAGCGTCTCCATCGGGGTGTTGCCGGTCGGCTCGGGCGGCAGCGGGGCCTGGTCGGACGTGGTGGTGATGGCGTCCTGGCCGCCGCAGATGGCGCCCGGCTCAGGGGTGTCGGCCCCGTTCTGGTACTTCTTGATGAAGGCCTTGAGCTTGGGGTCGGCGGGGTCCTGCAGCTTGAGCTGGTGGCCCCACGTCGAGGCGACCAGCGGCGCGGGCAGGCCCGGGTAGGGGCTCACCAGCATGTAGTCCTGCTGGCCCGTGGAGGTCGCCACTTCCTTCAGCGCGTCGATCTGCGCCTTGGGCAGGTCGGGGCGGTAGGTGATCCAGACCGCGCCGTGCTCCAGCGAGTGCACCGCGTGCTCGTTGTGGATCGGCTTGTCGTAGACCGCGCACTGCTGCCAGTAGTTGTTGTGCTCGCCGCCGACGGGCGGGGTCTCCTTGTACGTGACCGTCTTGGCGACGTGCTGGCCGGCCTCGTACTTGTAGCTGGACACCGCGTCGAGCGAGGTCGCGCGGGCCTGGTTGACCAGGTAGATCCCGACCACGCCGACGAGGACCACGACGATGAGACCGCCCGTCCCCCACATGAGCAGTGCGGCGCGGCGTTGTTTGCGCTGCTGCTCGGCCCGCATCTTCTGCAGATGCTCGCGCCTCGCCTGCGCCTTCTCCTTCGTCATCGTCCCTCCATCGGCGTACTGACTGCGGTCACCCTATGCCCTACCGGCGTATGCGGAGAATAAGGGGCGCATAAGCGTCGGATCACAGCTTCGCGCGGGGCATGGGTAGTCTGGAGCGGCCATGGAAAAGCCCGCAAGAAAACCCGTTCTGATCCTCTGCGCCGTGCTGGTGCTCGCCGCCGCGGCGGCCCTGCTGTTCGGCAGGGACGGCACTCCCGGAGACTCCTCGCCCGAAGCCGGGTTCGCCCGCGACATGGCCACGCATCACGCGCAGGCCGTGGAGATGGCGTTCGTCATCCGGGACAAGGGCCCGGCCAAGGAGATCAGGAACCTCGCCTTCGACATCATCACCACGCAGTCCAACCAGCGCGGCATGTTCCAGGGCTGGTTGCAGCAGTGGGATCTCGGTCAGGCGACCGACCAGCGGCCGATGGCCTGGATGGCGGGCCACGGCCACGGGGCCACGCCCGCCGCGCCGGGCGCGATGCCGGGTGCGATGCCGGGCGCGATGCCGGGCATGGCCTCGCCGCAGGAGCTGGCCAAGCTCAAAGAGCTGCAGGGCGTCCAGGCCGAGGTGCTGTTCCTCCAGCTCATGATCCGCCACCACGAGGGCGGCGTGGAGATGGCCGAGGGGCTGCTGAAGCTGTCCAAGCGGGACGAGGTGGTCAGCATGGCCCAGAAGATCGTCCAGGGGCAGACCGGTGAGATCAAGCTGATGACCGACCTGCTCAGGCAGCGTGGCGCGCAGCCGTACCCGTCGATCCTGGCCTCCTGAGCCCCGCGCGGGGGCGCGTGAGAGGCTGGAGACCCGGAGCGGGAAGGGCGGGCGCCATGATCACCGCAGGAGCCGAGACCGTCGTCGTGGGCTCGGGGCCCAACGGGCTGATGGCCGCCGTCATGCTGGCCCGCGCCGGGCGTGAGGTGCTGCTGCTGGAGGCGGGCGACCGGTTCGGCGGCGGCCTGCGTTCCGGCGAGCTGACGCTGCCCGGCCGGGTCCACGACCTGGGCGCCACCGTGATGGCGATGGCGCTGGCCTCGCCCGCGTTCCGGGCGCTCGATCTCAAGGGGGTCGAGTTCGCCCACCCTCCGGTGGCCGCCGCCCATCCGCTCGACGACCGTCCGGCCGTGCTCCTGCACCGGGACGCCGCCCGTACGGCCGAGGGGCTGGGCCGGGACGGCCGGGTGTGGCGGGCGACCGCGGGCGCGGCGGCGCGGGGCGGGTTCCCGCTCATCGACCTGCTGCTCAGCCCGCTCGGGCCGTGGCGGGCCGGTCCTGGCACGTTCGCGCGGGCGGCCGGGTTCGGGGCGGCGGCCGTGCTGCCGGCCACGACGTTCGGCCGGGGGGCGCTGCGGACCGTCGAGGGGCGGGCGCTGCTGGCCGGGCTGTCCGCGCACGCCATGCTCGACCTGCGCTCCCCCACCAGCGCCGGCTACGGGCTGGTGCTCGGGGCGCTGGCGCACCTAGTCGGCTGGCCGGTCGTGCGCGGCGGCTCGCAGATGCTGGCCGACGCCCTGGTGGCCGAGCTGAGGTCGCTGGGCGGCGAGGCGGTCACCGGCCACCGGGTCGAGCGGCTCGACGAGCTCGACGCCCGGACGGTGGTGCTCGACGTGACGCCCCGGCAGTTCCTCGCGATGGCCGACCTGCCCGCCGGGTATCGCCGGAGCCTGCGCCGCTACCGGTACGGGCCCGGCGTCTTCAAGCTGGACTGGGCGCTCGACGGGCCGGTGCCGTGGCGTGACCCGGAGGTCGCGCGGGCCGGGACCGTGCACCTCGGCGGCACGCTGGAGGAGATCACGCTCGCCGAGGCCGAGATCGCCGCCGGACGGCTCTCGCCCCGCCCGTACGTGCTGGTCGTGCAGCCGTACGCGGCCGATCCGACCAGGGGCGGGCACACGCTGTGGGCCTACTGCCACGTCCCCAACGGCTCGCCGGCGGACATGACGGACGCCGTCGAGGCCCAGATCGAACGCTACGCGCCCGGTTTCCGCGACCGGGTGCTGGCCAGGCACGCGACGGGCCCGGCCGGCCTGGAGGCGGCCAACCCCAACCTGGTCGGCGGCGACATCGGCGGCGGGCTCAACGACCTGGTCCAGTTCGTGCGGCGGCCGGTCTGGTCGCCCGCGCCGTGGCGCACCCCGCTGCCGGGGGTGTTCCTCTGCTCCTCCGCCACGCCGCCGGGCCCCGGCGTGCACGGGATGGGCGGCTGGCAGGCCGCCCGCCTGGCCACCCAGGCGGAACGGCACGCCTCCTGACGGCTCCGGTGGAGCGGACGGCCTCCTGACCGCCGGTCAGGAGGCCGCCGGTCAGGCCCGCATCTCCTCGGCGACCGCCGCCGCGAACGCGTCGACGTCCGCCTCGGTGGTGTCGAAGGAGCACATCCAGCGCACCTCGCCGGTCGCCTCGTTCCAGGTGTAGAAGCGGAAGCGCTTCTGCAGCCGCTCGGTCACGTCCTTGGGCAGGATCGCGAAGACCGCGTTGGCCTCGACGGGCCGGGGCACCGTGACGCCGGGGATGCGCGCCACGGCCTCGGCCAGCCGCCGTCCCATGGCGTTGGCCTGCCGGGCGTTGCGCAGCCACAGGTCGCCCGAGAGCAGCGCCTCGAACTGGGCCGAGACGAACCGCATCTTGGACGACAGCTGCATGAACGTCTTGCGGATGTAGTCGACGCCGGTGGCCGCCTCCGGGTTGAGCACCACGACGGCCTCGCCGTACAGCAGGCCGATCTTGGTGCCGCCGAAGGACAGGACGTCCACGCCCGCGTCGGTGGTCAGGGCCCGCATCGGCACGTCGAGCGCGGCGGCGGCGTTGGTCAGCCGCGAGCCGTCGAGGTGGACGAGCAGGCCGAGCTCGTGCGCGTGCGCGCAGATCGCGGCGATCTCCTCGGGCGTGTAGACCGTGCCCCACTCGGTGGTGTTGGAGATCGACACCACCTTGGGCTGGGCCCGGTGCACGTCGCCGAAGCCCCACGCCTGGCGGTCGATCAGCTCGGGGGTGAGCTTGCCGTCGGGCGTGGGCACGGTGAGCAGCTTGATGCCGCCCGCCACCTCGGGGGCGCCGCCCTCGTCGGTGTGGATGTGCGCGCTCTCGGCGCAGACGACCGCCTCCCAGTGGGCGGTCATCGCGCGCAGCGAGACGACGTTCGCCGCCGTGCCGTTGAAGACCGGCCAGGCCCGCGCCCGGTCGCCGAAGTGCCGCTGGAACACCTGCTGCAGCGCCTCGGTGTAGACGTCGTCGCCGTAGGCGATCTGGTGACCGCCGTTGGCCTGGACGATGGCCTGGAGGATCTCCGGGTGCACGCCGGCGTAGTTGTCGCTGGCGAACGCCTTGAGCTGGGGGTCGTGCCGGGGGATCAAGAAGTGAGGTCCAATCGGGTGCCGTTGATGTCTGCGGCGGGGCGGTCGTAGAGGTCGGCGATCGCCTCCGCCAGGTCGCCGACGTCGGTGAAGCCGGGGAACTTCGCCTCCGGCTTCGCGGCCCTCATGGCGTCGTTGACCAGGGCCTTCACCACCAGTATGACCGCTGCCGCGTTCGTGCCGGACAGCGCGTCGGCCAGGGAGAGCGTCCACGCCTCCGAGGCCGCCTTGGCCGCGGAGTAGGCCGCGCCGCCCGCCGTGGGGCGCTGGGCGGCCTTGGCCGAGACGATGACGAACCGGCCGTTGTCGCTCTTGCGCAGCAGCGGCTCGAAGGCCAGCGACACGTGCTGGAGCGTGCGGATCAGCAGGTCGTGCAGGACGTCCCAGTCCTCCAGGCTGGTGTCGGCGAACGTGCGCGAGCCGCGCCAGCCGCCGACCAGGTGGACGACGCCGTCGACCCGGCCGTGCTCGGCGTCGATCCGCGCCGCCAGGTCCTGGACGGCCGCGCGGTCGAGCAGGTCGACGTCGTCCTTGTCGACCCCGATCACGGTGTGCCCCTGCTTGCGGAAGTGCTCGGAAACGGCCTCTCCCGTGGGGCCGCCGGCCCCCGTCACCAGGATGATCATGCGCGGATCCCCTTAGTCGAATCGACCACGTCTGTCAGCTTACGGCGCAGGGCCTCGTAGAACATGCTGAGCGGGAACTCGTCCGGCAGCACCGCGTCCACCTTGGCCTTCTGCTCCTCGGGCAGCGCCTGCACGCCCTTGGCCCACACCGAGCCGGGGGCCGGCGGCACGTACGCGCCGACCAGCTCGTGCGCGGCCAGCCAGTGCGCCAGCTTGGAGCGGTCGATGCTGTCGCGGTACAACTTCTCGACCTCGCCCCGCAGGTCGGCCACGCCGTCGGCGACGCGCTCCCAGTCGATCGTGAGCCGGTTGTCGGTCCAGCGGACGATGTCGTTGCGGTGCAGGTAGGCGAAGAGCAGCTGGCCGCCGAGCCCATCGTAGTTGCGCACCCGGTCACCGGTGACCGGGAACCTGAACAGCCGGTCGAACAGGATCGCGAGCTGGACGTACCGGGCGTGCGGCACGCCCTTGGCCTCCAGCTCCACGGCCTCGCCGAACGCGGTCAGGTCGCAGCGCAGCTCCTCCAGCGAGTACAGCCAGTACGGCATCCGCTGCTTGATCATGAACGGGTCGAACGGCAGGTCGCCGTGGCTGTGCGTGCGGTCGTGGATCAGGTCCCACAGCACGAACGTGTCCTGGGCGAGCTGCTGGGAGTCCAGCAGGCGGGCGGCGTCCGGCGGCAGGTCGAGCCTGAGGGTGGCGGCGGCCGCCGCCGAGACCCGCCGGAACCTGGCGGCCTCGCGGTCGGCGAAGATGCCGCCCCAGGTGAAGCGGGCGGGCGCCTGGCGCACCGCGACCGTCTCGGGGAACAGCACGGCCGAGTGGGTGTCGTAGCCGGAGGTGAAGTCCTCGAACGCGATCGGCACGAACATCGGGTTGTCGTAGCCGCCGGCCTCCAGCCGGGCCAGCCAGTCGGGCCAGATCGTCCGGATCCAGACGGCTTCGAGGTTGCGGTCGAGGTTGCCGTTCTGGGTGTACATGGGGAACACCACGACGTGCTCCAGGCCGTCCACGCGCTGGGTGTCGGGGTGGAACAGGTCGAGGGCGCCGAGGAAGTCGGGCACGCCGAGGTCCTGGTCGGCCCAGGCGGCCAGGTCGTCCTGGACGGCCTGGAGGTAGGCGGCGTCATGGGGGAAATAGGGCGAGATCTCGGCCACGCGGCGGCCGATCTCGGCGACCAGCGCCTTGGCCCGCTCCTTCTCCTCCGGCACCGAGCCGTCCTTGACCTGCAGCGGCCTCAGCTCCTCCACGGCCTCCTTGAGCCGGGCGAACAGGGCGGCCTTGGCCTCGTCCCGGGCTCCGGCGGCCTCGTCGCCGCCGGGGACGCGGGCGGCCCAGGTGATCACGTTGCCCCAGAGCCTGCGGTGGTCGTAGTCCTCGATCGAGTCGTCGCCGAACAGGTCGGAGTCGGCGAACACGACGACCCGGCCCTTGCCGTGCCGCAGGGCGACGGCCAGCGGCGCGCCCGCCGGGTCGGCGGTGGCCGAGGTGGCGAACAGGACCGTCGCCTCCTCGGGAGCGGTCAGCACGCCCGAGCGGTAGAAGCAGGCCCGCTGGACGCCGGCCAGCACGCCGTCGCCCGTGGCACGCTCGCCGAGCACCCAGGTCGCGACCTCGCGGTGGGCGTTCCCCGGGTCGCGCACGGTCGTGTGACCGACGCCCACCCCGAAGCGGGAGAGCAGCTCGGCGACATTGTTGCCGTACTTGTCCTGCTCCTCCTCGGCCAGCACCACGAGCCCGCCGCCCTCGGCCACGAACGACTCGACGGCGTCCAGCTCGGCGGCGGCGAAGACGGGGCTGCCCTGGCCGGTGGTGCGCTCCCACCGGTCGCCGGACGGGTGGGCGATCACCAGCACGTCCTGGCCGGCCAGGGTCCCGGCCGTCAGGGAGCCCTCGGTGTGGGCGAGCACGTCGTGCCCCAGATGGCGCAGCACGGCGGCCGCGCGCGCGTAGCTGTTGTCGTCGGGGTGGGCGGGATTGATGGTCTCGGCGACGTCGCGGCGGATGGTCCACGACTCGCTGTGGGCCTCGTCGAACAGCACTCGGGGGAACGATGGCATGAAATATCTCCTGTTACTACCGCCTTCTCACGGAAAATATACACATACGTACCCCCCTGTCCGTCAAACCTCAGGCCGCACCCGGGCGCACAACCCCTGATTCGTAGGCGAAGACGACCGCCTGGGCCCGGTCCCGCAGGCACAGTTTCATCAGCACCCTGGCCACGTGCGTCTTGACGGTGGCCTCGCCGACGTACAGGTCTCTGGCGATCTCGGCGTTCGTCAGGCCCCTGGCCAGCAGCCGCAGCACCTCCAGCTCGCGCGGCGTCAGCTCGGCCAGCATCGGCGAGGGCGTGGGGTCGGCGCGCCCGGCGAACGTGGCGATGACCCGGCTGGTCACGGCCGGGTCGAGCAGCGCGTCACCGGAGTGCACCACCCTGATCGCCTCCAGGAGCTGCTCGGGCGGCGACACCTTGAGCAGGAACCCGCTGGTCCCGGCGCGCAACGCGGCGTAGAGGTTCTCGTCGGTGTCGAACGTGGTCAGCGTGATGACCTTGGGCGGCGAGGGGGTGTCGAGCAGTTCCTTGGCCGCGGCGAGCCCGTCGAGCCGGGGCATGGAGATGTCCATGAGGACGATGTCGGGTCTCGTGCGGCGGGCCACCGCGATGGCCTCGCGTCCGTCGCCGGCCTCGCCGACGACCTCCATGCCGGGGTCGCTCTCGACGACCATGCGCAACCCGGCCCTGACCATCGCCTGGTCGTCGGCGATGACGATTCGTATGCCCACACGCGGAGGGTAGACGCCGGATGCCCGGCTTGGACACCCAGGTCAAGCCGGGCACAAGTCAGTTACAAGTCTACGAAGGGCGCACGCTCTGCCTGATACGCGTCTGGACCGCGTCGTCGCAGGTGTTCCTGGCACAGAAGTACATCACGAGCATGGTCTTGGGCTGCCGGTCGATGACGTAGCTGACGAATCCGAGCCGGGTGCCGCTGGCCGGGTCGTGCAGCGCGCCGTCGAAGCGGGTGGCCGGGCTGTCGCCCGCCTGGTCCTGGACCGGCTTGCCCAGGTCCACCTGGCCGGGCAGCAGGTTGTCCATCTTGCTCTTCATCTGCTCGGAGTCGCCGCCCGCGTCGAGGGTGTCGGAGACCTGGACGTACACGCCCACGGCGCTGTCGGGGTCGTCGGCGACGATCTGGGAGACGGCCGACCAGTCGGCCCCCGGACCGGCCACGAACAGCGACTCGAACTCGGTGGCGTGCGGCGAGGCCACCGCGAACAGGTCCTGGTGGGTGCGCGCGGTCCAGTCGCCGGGGTAGTCGAAGGCGAGCGGCGCGGCGGCGCTGGCGGCGTAGCGCGACCAGGTGTCGCCGCGGTGGTTGAAGATGATCATCGCGACCAGCGCCAGCGCGGCCACGGCGGCCACCAGTGTGACGGCGACGATCGGCAGCCGCCCCGGACGCCTGGCCGGGGCCGTGGGATGGGTGGGGGCCGCGCTGTGCGGGTTGGCCGCGTGCGGCCCGGAGGGCTGTCCCAGGCCGTGCGGGCCGGTCTGCGGCACCGCGTACGGACTGAGCCGCGATCCGGTCTGAGGGGCCGCCTGAGGCCCGGTACGGGGCCCTGTGGCCGGCCCCGGAACCGGCCCCGGAACCGGCGCCGCGTGCGGGACCGGGTGGGGCCCCGAGGGGTGCCGGCCGCCCGGCTCGGCGTCCTGGCCGCTGATCGCGTCGCGCAGCGCGGTCACGAACTCGGAGCAGGTGGCGTAGCGCTCCTCGGGCGCCTTGGCCAGCGCGCGCGACATCACGGTGTCCACCTGCGGCGGCAGCTCGGGCCGCAGCTGCGTCAGCGGCACCGGCTGCTCGGCCAGGTGCGCCCACAGCAGCGCGATGTCGTTCTCCCGCTGGAACGGCAGCCGCGCGCTCAGCGCCTCGTAGACCACGCAGGCCAGCGCGTACTGGTCGCACCGGCCGTCGATGTGCTCCTTGTTGATCTGCTCGGGCGACATGTACCGGGGCGTGCCGATGAACTGGTCGGTCTGGGTCAGGCCGGAGATCGACGAGCGGTGCTTGGTGATGCCGAAGTCGGTCAGGTAGACGTGGTCGCCGGCGAGCAGGATGTTGGCCGGCTTCACGTCGCGGTGGATCAGGTCGTGGGCGTGCGCGGCGTCGAGCGCGGCGGCCGTCTGGGCGAAGATCTGGTTGGCCTGGGCGATCGGCAGCGGACCCCGGTCGTAGATGAGCCTGCGCAGGTCGAGGCCGTCCACGTAGCGCATGGCGATGTACAGGACGCCGTCGGCGTCGGCGTTGGCCTCGTAGATGGGGATGATGTTGGGGTGCTCGATGCTGGCGACCGTCCTGGACTCCAGGATGAACCGCTGGCGGAACCGGTCGTCCACGGAGAGCACCGGGTTGAGGATCTTCAGCGCCACGCGGCGGCTGAGCCGGGGGTCGAGCGCCAGGTAGACGACGGCCATGCCGCCCTTGCCGACGATGTCCTCGATGTAGTACCCGGCCACCTCCTGGCCGATGAGCGATCTGTCGTTCAATTGCATCACGTCTCGATGGGATGGCCGCAGTAGCCGCAGAATCGGTGGGCCGGGCCGAGCCTCATGCCGCACGAGGTGCAGTACTTGACCGGCGGCGTGTCGGGGGCGGTCATCACCTGCTGCTGCTGCGGGACCATCTGGAACGGCTGCGAGCGCCGTACGACGACGGTCTGGCTCCCGGCGTCGTCGAACGGCGGGGCCGCCGCCAGGGGCTCGGGCAGTTCGGCCGGTCTGTCCGGCGCCCGCCGCCGCCACAGCAGGTACACCCCGCCGCCCGCGGCGATGAACAGCACCCCGGCCGCCACCAGGAAGGGCCATATCGGCGTCGACCGCGACACGGGGGCCACGGCCTGCTTGGTGCCCTGGTCCTCGGGCCCGCCGCGCTTGGCCAGGGACGTCTTGAGCAGCGTGGCGGCCACCACGTTGCCGGGATACAGCTCCAGCACGCGCTGGAAGCCCGGCGCGGCCTCGGTGTAGTACTTGGTGTGGTAGCGGGTCAGCGCGGCCTCGAAGGCGGTGTCGATCGCGCCCCTGCGCGGCGCGACCTTGGCCGCGGCGAGGGTGGCGGTGATCTCCCTGACGCCCAGCATGGTGGCCTCTTTGCCGCCGCCGATGAGCAGGCCGATGACGTGCCCGTCCTTGTCGCCGATCACCGGCGCGCCGGCCAGGCCCTGGTCGACCAGGGCGCCCAGCTTGACCGGCTCGTCGACCTTCTTCTCCGGGTCGGCGAACGGCCTGCCGGTCGCGCCGGCCTGGCCGCCCTTGGCCAGGTGGGCGATCTGCACGGTCTCCTGGACGCCGGGCCCGGGACGGCCCGTGAAGCCGGCCACGTTGGTCGGCGAGCCCTCCTGGTCGGGCACCTTGTCGGCGAGCGGCGCGGTCGGCATGCCGACGCTGCCGGCGGCGGGCGTGAGCGGGACCAGCACGGCGGGGGTGTCGGGGGTCTTGCCGGCCTTGATGCACTTGTACTTCAGGCCCGCGCTCGGCGGCGAGACGTTGGGGAACACCGTGATGTCGGTGGTGACGTCGATGATGCAGGTGGCGGTGCTGGTCTTCGGCGGGTAGCACTCCTGCAGGTGGTGGTTGAGCTGGTCGTCCTTGAGGGTGTGCTTCTTGTAGTCGAGCGGGATCTTGACCTTGTGGTGCTCGGCGAAGATCTTGTTGGCGGCGTAGATCGCGACGTCGTCCGGGTTGACGGCGTTGCGCCTGAGCGTGACGACGTCGCCCTCGGGGTTGACGACGGCCCCGGTGCCCGACGCGAACGGCAGGTCGTAGGAGCGCTCCACGTGTTTCAGCTCGCCGATGTGGTCGAGCAGGGTGATCTCGACGTGGGACACCGCCTCCACCCGCACCACGGCCGGCGTCACCAGGTCGGTGATCCCGCTCGGATGGTTGTGGGCGGCGGCGGGGGCCGCGAGCAGGGGGATCGCGAGCAGCACGAGGACCGCCGCCACGCCGCCCGCCAGAGCTGTGATGCGCGCCATCTTCGCTCCAAACACTGAATAGGTCCAGGTTCCCAATCAGATGCCGTAAGTCAAGGGATCAATACATAGACAAGCGCTTGCTCGGGGACTTAACGTACCGGGATGGGGTTCGCGATCGGCGTCGATGTCGGCGGCACCTTCACTGACGTGGTCCTGAGCGGCCCCGGCGGCGTCACCGCGGTGGCCAAGTGTCTGAGCACCCACGACGACCCCATCGCGGGCATACTCACCGGCGTTACTCGCGCGCTCGGGTCCGTGGACCCCGCCCAGGTCACCCGGGTCGTGCACGCCACCACGCTGGCGACCAACGCCGTGCTCGAACGCACGGGCGCGCGGGTGGCGTTCGTGACCACCCGGGGCTTCCGCGCCGCCGTCCCGCTCGGCCGCTACGCCCGCGTCGAGGAGGACCGGTACGACCTGCGCTTCACCCCGCCCCCTCCCCCGGTCGCGCCCGGCGACTGCTTCGAGGTGGACGAGCGCGTCTCGGCCCGCGGTGCCGTCCTGGAGCCCCTGGACCCCGCGTCGGTACGGCGGGCCGCGGCGGAGATCACCCGGCGCGGCATCACCTCGGCGGCCGTCTGCCTGCTGCACTCCTACGCCGAGCCCGCCCACGAACGGCGGGCCGCGTCGATCCTGCGCGAGCACGTGCCGCACGTGGTGGCCTCCTGCGAGATCTGGCCCGAGATCCGCGAGTACGAGCGCGCCACCACCACCATCATGTCCGCCTACATCGGCCCGCTGATGACCTCCTACCTGTCGCGCCTGCGCGAGCGCCTGGCCGCGATCGGGATCAGCGCGCCCGTCCACGTCATGGAGTCCGGCGGCGGGGTGGTCTCGGCCGAGCTGGCCGCCCGGCGCGCGGTGTCCACCATCGAGTCGGGCCCGGCCGCCGGGGTGCTGGCGGCGGCCGGGACCGGGCTGCCGGACGTGATCTCGTTCGACATGGGCGGCACGACGGCCAAGGCGTGCGCGGTGCGCGGAGGGCGTCCGGAGATCACGCACGAGTTCCACGTGGGCGGCAAGGGCAGCTTCGGCGGGCGGCGGGCGGGCACCGGCGTGCCGATCAAGACGCCGGCCATCGACCTGGCCGAGGTCGGCGCGGGCGGCGGCAGCCTCGCGTGGCTGGACCCGGCGGGCGCGCTGCGCGTCGGGCCGCGGTCGGCCGGTTCCTCCCCCGGGCCCGCCTGCTACGGGCTCGGCGGCGGCGAGCCGACGGTCACCGACGCCGACCTCGTGCTCGGCTACCTCTCCTCCGCCTCGATCCCGCTCTCGGCGTCCCTCGCGGCCAAGGCCCTGGACCGGCTGGCCGGGCCGCTCGGCGTGTCGCGGGAGGAGGCGGCGCACGCCGTGCACGAGATCGTGAACGCCTCGATGGCCGCCGCCGTGCACGTGGTGACGGTGCAGCGCGGGATCGACCCGCGGGGGTTCGCGCTGGTGGCGTTCGGGGGCGCGGGACCGATGCACGCGGCCGGGGTGGCGCGGCGGTTCGGGATCGCGACGGTGGTGGTGCCCGCCCACTGCGGGGTGGCCTCGGCGGCCGGGCTGCTGTCGGGGGCGCTGTCGACGGACCGGGTGCTGTCGCGCCTGGACGCCGGCGACCCGGAGCGGATCTTCGCCGACCTGGCCGCCGACGCCGCCGCCGACCTGGGCCTCGCGGAGGTGCGGGTGACGCGGTCGGTGGACGTGCGGTTCAAGGGGCAGTCGCACGACCTGACCGTGGACTGGTCGGAGTCGCGGGAGAAGCTGGCGGCGCGATTCTTCGCGAAATATGCGCAGGTGTATGGGATTGTTCAGCAGGGGGAGATCGAGCTGGTCAGCTACCGCGTCCGCGTCACCGACGCCGCCACGCCCGCCACGCCTGCCACGCCCGCCGCACCTGGGTCTGATGGGGACGCGGAGGGCCGCAGGAGGGCGTACTTCCCCGAGGCCGGGGGGTGGGTCGACGTTCCCGTGCACACCCGCCGGACCCTGGACCGGGTGCGCGGCCCGGCGATCGTGGAGGACGCCGGATCCACGATCGTGGTCCCGCCCGGCTGGCTGGCCTCGTACGAGGTGTCGGGCGCCGTGCGCCTGACCCTGGAGGGCGCCGCGTGAACGACGCCCTGACCGCCGAGGTGCTGAGGAACGCGCTGGTCGTGGCGGCCGAGGAGGCCAGCATCGTGGTGGTGCGGTCGGCGTACTCGACGTTCATCGTGGAGGGGTCCGACGCCTCGGCGGCGATCCTGGACGCCGGCGGACGGCTGGTCGCGCAGTCCATGGCGACCACGCTGATGAACAGCATGGCCCTGAAGGTCGCCCTGCCCGAGCTGCTGAAGGACATCCCGCCGCACACCATGCGGCCCGGCGAGGCGTACGCGCTCAACGACGCCTACCGGGGCGGCGTGCACACCAACGACCTGCTGGTCTACCGGCCGGTGTTCGCCGGCGGGGTCCCGGCGTACTTCACCGCCACCATGATCCACGTCTCCGACCTGGGCGGGCTGTCGGCCGGCGGCATGGCCCCGCTGGCCACCGACATCTTCCTCGAAGGGCTCCAGCTCCCGCCGGTCCGCCTGGCCACCCGGGACGGACTCGAACCCGCCGTGGAGGCCGTCCTGCGGGCCAACAGCCGCACGCCCGACAAGGTCATGGGCGACGTCCGGGCCCTGGTCGCCGGGACGGCGGTGGCCGCCTCCCGCGTGGAGGCCCTGCTGGCCGAGTACGGAGAGGAGGGCCTGGCCGCGGGCGTCGCGGACTACCTGGACCACACCGAGACCCGGACCCGCGCCGCGCTGGCGGAGCTGCCCCGGGGGCGGTTCGAGGCGTCGTACCCGATCGACGACGACGGGATGCGGCCGGGGGTGGCGCACGACGTACGGGTCGCCGTCACGCTCGGGGGCGAGGCGGCCGTCCTCGACTTCACCGGCACCGGGCCGCAGGTGCCCGCCGCGATCAACGCCTCGGCGTCGCAGTCGCTGGCGGCGGCCGTCTTCGCGGTGCGCTGCTTCCTGGACCCGACGATCCCGATGAACGACGGCTGCCTGCGCGCGATCGAGGTCGTGCTGCCGGAGGGCTCCCTGCTCAACGCCCGCTCCCCGTACCCCTGCGGCGGCCGGTACGTCCCCATCTACGCCGCCATGGAGGCCGTGTTCCAGGCGATGTCGGACGCGATGCCGGACCGCGCGATCGCGGCCAGCGGGATCCTCCAGCCGTTCTCGATCGCCGCGGTGGGGGCGCCGTACTGGATCCACCTGTCCTACGACTTCGGCGGGGTGGGCGCCCGGCAGGGGCTGGACGGGCCCGACGCGACGGGCGTGCACTTCGGCATCGGCCGCAACTCGGTACCGCAGGCCGAGCCGGTGGAGAGCCGCTGCCCGCTGGTCGTGGAGTCGGTCGGGACGATCGCCGACTCCGGCGGCCCCGGCCGCTTCCGGGGCGGGCTCGGCTCGCGTACCGTCTACCGCTTCCTGGCCGACTGCCACGTCACCACCCGCGGCGACCGCCTCCGCCTCCCGCCCCCGGGCCGGGACGGCGGCCTGCCCGGCAGGGTGGGCGGCTTCCACAAGCGCCACCTGGACGGGCGGCTGGAACGCCTGGCCTCGAAGGTCAACAACGTGCGGTTCGCGGCGGGCGAGGCGTTCGTCGTGGAGACCACGGGCGGCGGTGGCCTCGGCCCCCCGTCGGAAAGGGACCCGGCGGCGATCCTGGCCGACCTGGAGTCAGGCCACATCACCGCCGAAGGCGCCGCGAACGACTACGGCTTCGACCCCCGGGGACCGGTCAGGACGGCCGGGTCGAAACTCACTGGATAGGGCGCCGAGAGACTGACCGTGGTGCCCGCCTCATACGCGACGGGCCCCTTGTAGGAGTCGTCGTCGAGCTCGTAGACGTAGAGCGTCGGCCCCTCGTCGGGCTCCACCCGCCAGTAGACGGGGATTCCGGCTGCCGCGTAGGCCGCCGCCTTGGTGTTCCTGTCGAAGGCCCGGGTGCCGGGGCTGACCACCTCCACTGCCAGCAGCAGGTCGCTGGGGGCGAACATGAGCGGCACCGACTCACTCGCCTTCTCCGGCACGACGACGAGGTCAGGGATGTAGAAGTCCTTCTCTCCAGGACGGACGTTGACAGTCGACAAGGGCTCCAGCCCCGGAGGGGCCGCTTCGTCGAGGATGCACTGCAGCCGGAAGATCACTCGCTGGTGCAGGGGGGTGGGGGCAGGGCTCACTACTAGGCTCCCATTGAAGAGCTCGTAACGGTTCCCGTCGTCGGGGAACCTGAGCAGGTCGTCGACTGTGAACGGCGCCGTGCCAGGAGAAACGGTGCGCCTCGTTGTCGGTTCGATCGCCAATGCGGTCACCCACTCAGTATCGGGAGTCACGCCCTCGTCGACATCGTACTTCCCGAAGATAGTCACCTGTAGACACCAGGTCGCCACGCCTCGGCGCCGCGGCGGACGGCGGTGTGGACGGCGCGGGCCGCGCGGGCGCCCCACTCCGAGCGGGGGCCGCCGAACACCTGCTCCGGCCCGTCCTGCGGGACGACCACGCAGACGGCGTCCGAGGCGGTGCCCGTGCAGGGGTAGCCGGCCTCGATCAGCGCCTGGGTCTTGGCCTCGGTGACCGTCATGACCAGGTTCACCAGGGCGGCGTCGGTCATGGCGACGGGCAGGACGGTCACGATGTTGACGGTCCCCGCCCGCATGGGGGCGAGTTCGGGGTCGGCGGTGCCCTCGGGGGCTGCGGCCCAGGTGGGGACGCGGAGCCCGACGGTGGCCACGGCCTCCGCTCCCCCGTCGGCGGCCCGTACGTACCGGTCGACGGAGGCGGCGGTCAGCATGCCGACGCCGGGGCCGGGCGGGCCCAGCTCGACCAGGTGGTCGACCGGGTCCATCCGCGCGTAACCGGCCACGACCTGGGCGTTCAGCACCCATTCGCGGGGGCCGATGCCGCCGCCCAGCATGGCCGAGGAGATCATGCGGAAGCCGGGCCCGAACTCCCACAGCAGGGACCCCAGCCGGGTGCCCTCCTCCACGCGATAGGTCAGCTTCACGTTCCCCCTCGTACCAGGTGGACCACGGGCCGGCCGTCCGGGCCCGGCTCGATCTTGACACGGGCCTCGAAGTGCCGTCCGATCAGCGCCTCGGTGAGCACCTGGTCGGGGCGGCCGGCGGCGGCGGCGCGGCCGTCGGCCAGCAGCATCAGGGAGTCGGCGTACAGGCCGGCGACGGTCAGGTCGTGCAGGGTGGTGACGACGGTCAGGCCGTCGGCGCGCCGCAGGCGGTCGACCAGCTCCAGCACCTGCTGCTGGTGGCCGAGGTCGAGCGCGGTGGTGGGCTCGTCGAGCAGCAGCACGGGGGCCTGCTGGGCCAGCGCCCTGGCCAGCACGACGCGCTGGCGCTCGCCGCCGGACAGCTCGCCGACGCGGCGTCCGGCGAAGGAGGTCAGGTCCAGCCGGTCCAGCACGGACGCGGTCACGTCACGGTCGTGCCCGCTCTCCCGTCCCAGGTAGGGGATGTACGGCGTGCGCCCCAGCAGGGCGTAGTCGAAGACCGTCATGTCGGGCGGCAGGGCGGGCGTCTGCGGGGCGTAGGCCAGCAGCCTGGCGCGCTCGCGGGGCTTGAGCGCGGCGAGCGGGCGCTCGTCGAGCACGACCTCGCCGCGGTGCGGGACGATCGCGCCCATGACGGTCTTGAGCAGCGTGGACTTGCCCGCGCCGTTGGGCCCGATGATCGCCAGCCATTCGCCGCGCCGGACGTGCGCGTCCACGCCGGTCAGCACGTCGCGCTCGCCCAGGCGCACCGACAGGGCCGATACGCCGATCACGTGGCCACCCGCCTGGTCATGCGCAGGACGCCGACGAAGAACGGCGCCCCGACGAACATCGTGACGACCCCGATGGGCAGCTCGGCCGGCGCGATCACGGTACGGGCGATGAGGTCGGCCGCCACGAGGAAGGCCGCGCCGCCGATGAGCGACAGCGGCAGCACGATCCGGTACGACCCGCCCGCCAGCCGCCGGACGACGTGCGGCACGACCACGCCGACGAACCCGATGAGCCCGCTGACCGCGACGGCCGACGCGGTGGCCAGGGAGGCGGCCACGAGGACGGTCAGGCGTACCCGGCCGGCCCGTACGCCGAGGCTGCCGGCCTCCTCGTCGCCGACGCTGAGCACGTCCAGCATCCTGCCGTGCAGCAGGAGCAGGACGGAGGAGACCGCGGCGTACGGCAGGACCAGCAGGAGCTGGTCCCATCCGCCGCCGACGTCGCCGAGGATCCAGGAATAGATGCGCTCCAGCTCCTCGACCTTGAGCTGCTGGACGAACGTCTGGATCGCGGTCAGGAACGACGTGACCGCGACCCCGGCCAGCACCAGGGTCGCGGTGCCGCCGCCGGGGCCGCCGGAGCGGCCGGCGGCGTTGCCCAGCGTGTACGCCAGGAACACCCCGCCCACCGCCCCCGCGAAGGCGGCGACCGGGATGCTCGCGCCGGCGCCGGGCAGCAGCACGATGGCCAGCGTCGTGGCCAGCCCGGCGCCGGAGGCGGCCCCCAGCAGGTACGGGTCGGCCAGCGGGTTGCGGAACACGCCCTGGTACCCGGCGCCGGCCATGGCCAGCAGGCCGCCCACGACCGCGGCGACGAGCACCCTGGGCAGGCGCAGCTCGTACAGCAGGCCCTGCTCGACCGGCGCGAGGCCCGAGTCGGCCGAGACGAACGGCAGCCAGTCCACCACCTGGAGGACCACCTGCCACGGCGAGATGTCCGCCGCGCCGCCGAGCAGCCCGGCGACCATCGTGAGGGCCAGCACGACCAGGGCGCCCGCCACCCACACAGGCCGCGCCCTGGACGGCTGCGCCTTGCCTGTCACCGTCAGCCCGTGCCGCCGGCCTTGGCCACGGCCGCGCCGATCGCCTCGGCCAGGTCCACGACGCGCGGGCCCCAGCGGGAGGCGAGGTCGTCGTCGAGCTGGATCACCTGGTCGTTCTTGACGGCCGACAGGTTCTTCCAGCCGGGCCGCTTGGCCAGCGTCTCCTTGCTCTGCTGGCAGCACTTGACGTCGGCCAGGAAGATCAGCGCGGGATCGGCCTGGGCGACGAACTCGGCCGACAGCTTGGGGTAGCCGCCCGCCGCGTCCGGGGCCTGGTCGGCGATGTTGGTCAGGCCGAACATGGCGTAGACCTGGCCGATGAACGTCCCGGACGTGGCGGCGTACGGCGTCTGGTCGAGCTCGTGGTAGTAGGTGAGCTTCTTGTCCTTGGGGGCGTCGGCGGCCAGTTTGTCCATGGCGGTCTTCATGCCGGTGACGACCTCGTCGGCCTTGGCCTTGTTGCCGGTGGCCGCGCCGATCTCGGCGATCTCCTCGTACGCCTCCTCCAGCTTGGTCGCGGCCGGTTCGAGCAGGACGGGGACGTTCACCTTGGCCAGCTCGGCGACGATCTTGTCCTGGTCGTTGGACAGGATCACCAGGTCGGGCTTCTTGGCGATGATGGCCTCGACGTTCGGCTTGAAGCCGGACAGGTCGCTCTTGGGGGCCTCGGGCGGGTAGTTCGACTGGTCGTCCACCGCGACGACCTGGGGGCCGGCGCCGACCGCGAACAGCGTCTCGGTGTGGGTGGCCGAGAGCGAGACGATGCGTTCGGGCTTCTTGGCGAGGGTGACCTTGCCGTTGCCGGCCTCGACGGTGACCGGGAAGTCCCCGGTGCTCGCCGCCGCGGTCGCGGCAGGGGGGGCGGTGGGGGAATCGGTGGGGGAATTCGAGGGGGCGACATTGGCGCCGGTCTGGCCACATCCGGCCAGGACGAGCGTTCCCAGCAGCGCGCCCGCGAAGGCCGTGCGTACGGGCCTCACGAGTAGTCCTTTCACACTGTCGGAACCGAGAGACCCGCGATGAGCGACGGATCACCCTTTTCCACGAGGGTTGATGACGTCGGCGCAGAGGCAGGCGACCTGGCTATGACAGTTGCGGGACAGCGCCGGATTCGCACCGGACTTCGCTGCAGCACTGCGCGTCGGACAAACGTTATCAATGCCGCAGATGTCCTCGGCGTCAAGGGTGCGCGGACTCAGCGGGCGAGCTGCTCCTCCGCCGCGGCGATGATCTCCTGGAGCCGCAGGCCGTGCGCCGCGTCGAGCGGGTGGCCGCCGCCGCGCCGGACGGTCTGGGCGAACTCCTCCGCCACGGCCTCGAAGGGGTCCTCGTCGCCGGGCAGCAGGACGGCGTTGCCGGTCCTGCCGTACACCTCGACGGTCGAGGGCGGCAGGTCGCCGACGGCCGCCATGCACAGGGACGCCTCGCTGACCGCGCCGCCCTCGTGCTCCAGCAGCAGGCCGGTCCAGCCGAGCGGGTTGCCGTGCGCGCGCACGCCGACGACCCGGCCGAGCGCGGCGTCGAGCAGGTCGATCACGTGCGGGCCCACGTCCAGCAGGGCGCCGCGCTCCAGCCGCCACGGGGTGGCGAACGGGTTGTCGCCGAGCAGCGCGCCGGAGATGTTGGCGGCGTGCCCGCCGAACGGCCGGATCTCGGCGCAGCGGGCCAGGAACGTGCGCGTCGGGGTCGCGTAACGCATGGTGAGCATCATCTGCGAGGGCACGCCCGTCTCCGCCACGGCCTCGGCCACGCGCATGGCGCCCTCGACCGAGTCGGCCAGCGGCTTCTCCAGCAGCAGCGCCTTGCCCGCGTGGGCGGCGCGGACGGCCAGCTCGGCCTGCACGCCGGGCGGCACGCAGAACGCCACGGCCTCGCAGGCGTCGAACAGCTCCTCGACGCGCTCGAACACGGGGGCGCCGAGCCTGGCGGCCTGGTCGGGGCGGCGGGCCCAGACGCCGGCGAGCCGGGTGTGCGGGCCTCTGGCCAGCATCGGCGCGTGTGCCATCTCCGCCCAGGGCCCCGCCCCGATCAACCCGACCGCGACCGGCTCCATCCATCCCCCTAAGTCCGCTTTCTCCCGACCTTAGATCCCTTTCCTCGTTCCCCTCCCACCGGCCCCCTGCGGCCGGGCCCGGGTCACCACTCCACCTCCAGCGCGCTCAGCCCGCGGCCCACCAGCGACCTGCGGTGGACGACGGGCGCGTCCGGGGCGAGCCGCAGGCCGGGCAGGCGGCGCCCGAGGACGTCGAGCGCGGTGCGCAGCTGGAGGCGGCCGAGCGCCGCCCCGACGCAGAAGTGGATGCCGTACCCGAAGACCAGGTGGTCGGCGGCGTTGGGGCGGTCGATCACGAACCGTTCGGGGTCGGGGAAGACGGTCTCGTCGTGCCCGGCGGAGTCGGTGGACAGCAGGACCAGCGAGCCCGCCGGGATCGTCACACCGTGCAGCGCGACGTCCTGGACGGTGTGGCGGAACGAGCCCAGCGAGGCGCCGTCGATCCGCATGCACTCCTCGACCGCCCCCGGGATCAGCGCCGGGGGCACCGGCCAGGCGTCCTCGCGCAGCAGCCGCAGGACGCTGTTGCCGAGCTGGTTCGGGACGGTGTCGTTGCCGCCGAGCAGGATCGTGGAGATCAGCTCGACGACCTCCCGGTGGGACAGCTCGTCGCCGATCAGCGAGGTCATCAGGGACGTGAAGTCGTCCCGGGGGTCCTTGGCGCGGGCGGCCACCAGGCGGTCGACGTAGTCGAGGTAGGCCAGGAAGCTGTCGGCCAGCTCCAGCTGGCGGGCGGGCGGCTGCGGCGACAGGAACAGCATGAACCAGTCCTTGACGTGCGCCTGCACGAACGCCTCGTCGGCCTCGGGCACGCCGATGAACCGGGCGGTCAGCTTGATCGACGGCTCGTGGCCGATCTCGCCGACGAAGTCGGCCCGGCCCCGGGGGGCGACCCGGTCGAGGACGTCCTCGTTCAGCCGCCGGAAGCGCTCCTCCATGGCGGCGACGGCGCGCGGCGTGAAGGCCCGGGAGACCGAGCGGCGCAGGCGGGTGTGGTCGGGCGGGTCCACGTTGGCCACGAAGCTGGACAGGAACGAGCCGTGCTCGCCCAGCTTGGCGCGGGTCCGCGGGGTGAGGCTGCGGGAGATCGTCAGCGACCCCTCGGAGGAGAAGCGGGCCGGGTCGCCGTACGCGGCGCGCACGTCGGCGTGGCGGGTCAGCACGTACGCGCCCAGGTGCTCGCTGCGGAACACCGGCTGTCCGGCGCGCAGGCGGCGCAGGAAGTCGTACGGCGCGGCGACGTGCCAGTCGGAGGCGACGTCGAAGTCCTCGGTCATCGCAGGATCCTCCGGGGGTTGTCGACGAGCATCTGGTGGAGCTGGTCGCCGGTGACGCCGCGTGTGCGCAGTTCGGGCACGACGTCGCGGGAGATGTGCAGGAGGTGGTAGTTCGGGTGGCGCCGCCGTACGACGTCGGGGTCGAACCGGTCGTTGAAACAGTACGAGTCATGACCCAGCACCATCCGTCCGGCGTGGCCGCGTTCGCACATCGCCGCCACCACCGCCACCCGGTCCTCGAACGGACTGATCGTCTCGATGCCGAACCGGTCCATGCCCAGGTAGGAGCCGCCCGCCACCAGTTCCTCCAGGTACGCCAGGTCCGTCGAGTCGCCCGCGTGCCCGATCACCACCCGTTCCAGGTCCACGCCGAGCGAGCCGAGCAGCCGCTGCTGTTCCAGCCCGCCCCTGGAGGCGCTGTGCGAGTGCGTGGTGATCGGCGCGCCGGTGGCCAGGTGGGCCTCGGCCACGGCCCGGAACACCCGCTCGCAGCCCTTGGTCATCCCGAGGTGGTCGGAGGCGCACTTGAGCATGGCCGCCTTGACCCCGGTCCGCCCGATCCCCTCCTCGATGTCGCGGACGAAGAACTCGGCCAGCCGGTCCGGGCCGCCGAACAACGACCCGGGCCCCCGGTTCCCGAAGTACGGGGGCAGCGCGTCGTAGGTGTAGAGCCCGGTGGCGGCCACGATGTTGACCTCGGTCAGCTCGGCCACCCGCTGGACGGCCGGGACGTACCGGCCGAGCCCGACGACGGTCAGGTCGACGATCGTGTCGACGCCCTCGGCCTTGAGCGCGTCGAGCTTGGCCGCCGCCTCACGGGCGCGTTTCTCCAGGTCCCAGCCCTCGGGGACGTCCGGCCAGTTCCACAGGATCTCCGGGCTGAGCCCGAACACGTGCTCGTGCATGAGCGTCGCCCCGAGGTCGGCGACCGGCCCTCTCACGGTCTCAGGCACGGGAACCTCTCGTGCTCGAAGGGCCGGTTGACCTCCAGGCCGAGCCCGTCGGTCTGCCGGTACGGCAGCCCGGTGTAGAGGGCGTCGGCGTCGAAGTAGGTGACGGTGAACGACAGGCGGGCGGCGTCGCGGCGGTTGGCGGGCGCGCCGTGCACGGTGAGCGCGTGGTGCACGGTGGCGTCCCCGGCCCTGAGGTCGAGCGGCGGCGACAGCTCCAGCTCGCCGATCCAGGGATGCTGGCTGAGCTGGTCGTCCCCGGCGCGGGTGAAGCTGCGCCCGAGCAGGCCGCAGCGGTGTGAGCCGCTGTAGAAGCGCAGCGATCCCATGTCGGCGGGCACGTCGGCCAGCGCCAGCCACACGGTCAGCATGGCCGAGCGGTCCATGGGCATCCACGGGAAGTCCTGGTGGAACTCGGTGGCGCCGTGCTCGCCCGGCTCCTTGACCAGCAGGTTGGTGACCTGGACGCGCACGGCCCGCACGCCGCCGAGCAGCCGTACGGCGTTGCGTCCCATGGCGGGGCTGGTGCTCAGCGCGCCGAACAGCTCGTCCTCGGCGGCGACGTCGCGCGACTGGCCGAAGGCCCGGTCGACCGGGGTGTCCCCGGCCCTGCTGCGGCCCCGCAGGCGTTCGCGGGCCCGTTCGCGCAGGTCGGCGACCGTGCCGGGGTCGACCAGCCGGTCCAGGCGGACCCAGCCGTGCGCGCCGAAGAACGCCACCTCGTCGTCCGTCGCCTGGCGTACCGGGATCTCCATGGCCACCAGTGTGCCATTCCAAGCAAGCGCTTGTTAAGATCCGGCGCGAGGAGGTTGCCGTGCGACGGTTCAGGTTCGGCGCGGTGCTGCGCGAGGCGCGGTCCGGCAAGGCGTGGGCAGAGAAGGCCAGGCGGCTGGAGGCGTCCGGCTTCGACGTGCTGCTGGTCCCCGACCATCTGGTCGGCCCCCGGTTCGCGCCCGTCGCGGCGCTGACGGCGGCGGCCTGCGCCACCACCCGGCTGCGCGTCGGCACGCTGGTGTTCGCCAACGACTTCCGGCACCCGGCCGTGCTGGCCAAGGAGGCCGCCACCCTCGACGTGCTCTCCGGCGGACGGCTGGAGCTGGGCCTCGGCACCGGCTGGATGGCCGGCGAGTACGCGGGCGCCGGGCTGCGGCTGGACCCGCCCGGCGTCCGCCTCGACCGGCTGCGCGAGGCCCTGGAGGTGATCAAGGGGCTGTGGGCCGGCGGTCCGCTGACCTACGAGGGCGAGCACTACCGGCTGACCGGGCTGGAGCAGGCGCCCACGCCGATGCAGCGCCCCCACCCGCCGATCCTGCTGGGCGGCGGCGGCCCCCGCATGCTGCGCCTGGCCGCCGAGCACGCCGACATCGTCAACCTCGGCACCCGCGTCAAGCCGGACGGCACCGGCCCCGACCCGCGCGACGCGGGCCTGGAGGCGTTCCTCGCCAAGCTGGCGCTGCTGCGCCGCGGCCCCCGTCACCACCTGCTGGAGGTCGGCACCAGCGTGATGCAGGTGGGCGAGCGCAAGCCGGAGGAGTCGTGGAGCGCCGCCGACAGCTCCGGGCTCGGCGAGACGCCGCAGGTGCTGCTCGGCACCCGCCGCGACATCGTGGACAAGCTCCGCCACTGGCGCGACGAGCACGGCGTGTCCTACTTCGTGCTGCACCACGAGCGCGACCTGCCCGCCTTCACCCCCATCGTCGAGGAGCTGGCGGGCCTGCCGGATGATGGACCACATGGATGAGATGTTGTTGCTGAGGCACGGAGCCACCGAATGGAGCACGGTCGGCAAGCACACCGGCCGTACCGACCTGCCCTTGACGCCTGACGGGGAGGCCCAGGCCAGGGCGCTGGCGCCGCTGGTCAAGGAGGGCACGTTCGGGCTGGCGCTGGTCTCCCCCGCGCAGCGGGCCCGCCGTACGGCGGAGCTGGCCGGTTTGACGGACTACGAGGTCGACCCCGACCTGTGGGAGTGGGACTACGGCGGCTACGAGGGCATCACCTCGGTGGAGATCAGGAAGACCCGGCCGGGTTGGTACCTGTGGCGTGACGGTGTGATCCCCGGCGACGCCGAGCATCCGGGCGAGAGCGCCGCCGAGGTGGCCGCGCGCGCCGACCGGGTGATCGAGCGGGCCCGGCGGGCCGAGGGGCGGGTCGTGCTGGTGGCGCACGGCCATTTCCTGCGCGTGCTGGCCGCCCGCTGGCTCGGCCTCGACGCGGCGGACGGCCGGCTGCTGAGGCTCGACACCGGCACCTACTCCCGGCTCGGCTTCGAGCACTCCGAGCCGGTGCTGCTGAGCTGGAACTCCCCGGCCGCCTGACGGCCCGCCCCATCGGTCGCGGCTCGAAGTCGCCTGTCGCCTGACGGCCCGTCCCGTCGGTCGCGGCTCGAAGTCGCCGGTCGTCCGGCGGACCCGTCAGTCGCAGCCGAGGGTGGCGGCGGCGTGGATCAGCGCGCGGGCGAGGCCGGGGTCGCCCTCCACCGCGCAGGTGAAGGCGTCCGGGGGCCGGCGGCCGGCCACGAGCCGGCAGAAGTCCACCGCGTCCGCCGACACGAGCGCCGCGACCCGGCCGGGGGCGCGCGAGAGCGGGACGGTCCACGTGCCGCCCCCGGGGCCGGTCAGCACGACGGTGACCCGGACGTCGCGGCGCGGCCCCTTCAGCGCCCGCGGCAGCAGCGCCAGGCCGAACCCGGCGGCCAGGCGCACGTGCCCGTCGTGCGGCGGCACGGGCGGGCGGCCGGTCGCGGCCCTGATGTCGTCGGCGTGCGTCCAGGTCTCGAACGTGCGCTGGATCAGGGCCTGGCGCAGCGGCGCGCGGGCCGGACGCACCCCCGCCAGCCCCACCTCGACCCCGAGCAGCACCTCCCCCGCCACCGAGAGGCGTTCGACCAGCGACCCGGCCTGCTCCCGCCAGCGCCGGTGGTCCCCGGACGCGCCCGGCAGGCCCATGACGAACGCCACGGCGCCGTCGTTGGCGGCCAGATGGCCGACCAGGTCGCGGACCGTCCCGTGCCGGGCGATCGGCGCGTCCCACTGGGCCGGGCTCAGCCCGGCGAGCAGGTCGCCCATGAGCGCCACCTGCTCGGCGTACGGCACCGCCACGGACGCGACGGCCGGGCACGCGGCGAGGTGGTCCCCCTCGCCCGCGCCGTAGAGGTACGGGTCCGTCATGGCTGCCTCCGCGGCCGACGTTAACCCGGCCGCGGCCCCCGCGCCAGGCGGCTGCCGGGAAACGGCGCGAGCAGGGTCTCGCGCCAGGGGCCTTCGAGGTAGCCGCGGGCCCGCCTGCCCCAGTCGAGCAGCCGGGGATCGGGCCGGACCTCGTCGTCGAGCCCGAGGGCCGCGTCGCGGGCCCGCTGGGCGGCCAGGTGATCGTCCAGGGAGACGGCCCACATGGTGACGGCCTCGGTGTCGCAGAACAGCACCTCGTACAGGCCGGTCAGGGTGTGGCCGTGCTCGGCCAGCAGCGGGGCGCGCTCGGTGCGGACGGCCTCCAGGTAGTCCAGCGCGGCGCCGGGGCGTACCCGGGCGCTCTCGAACAGGTAGAACTCGGCGGCGGGGGCCTCGCCGAGCGGCGGGCAGCCGGGGGCGGCGCCGAGCGGCCTGGAGAAGGCGGAGAAGCGCAGGTCGTCGATGTCGGACAGGAACAGGCGCTCGTCCACGCCCTGGTAGATGTTCATCATCTGGCGCCAGCCGCCGTCCCACCCGCCGTGGCAGTCCCACAGCGTGACGGCCTTGAACTGGGGGTGCCCGGTGATGCCCACGGCGTAGAAGGCGCCGACGAGGTCGATCTCGCGCGACCTGATGGACATGCCGGAGGTCAGGGCGGGCTCGGCGCGGCTCTCGTCCTCGCGCTTGTAGCGGGTCAGCCAGGTCAGGTACTCCAGCGGACGCCGGGAGTTCATCGGCCGGAAGTCGACCTCTTCGAGCAGGTGGATCGCGCGCCGCACCACGCCTCCTCTACCAAGCATTTGCTTGGCACGAGAATAGCGATCAGGTCAGCGCCTGGGAAGGCTGCGGCCCCCTGCCGGTCAGCCACTCCAGCACCCGGCGGTGCCCGGAGGCGGCGTCCTCGAAGTGCCCCCAGTGCCAGTAGCGCGGCTGGTCGCGCAGCCCGGTCACCCAGGTGCGGTAGGAGATGGAGGCGCCCGCGGGCGCCACGCCGTACGTGCGGACCACGACCTTGCCGCCCGGCGCGAACAGCACGTCGTCGGCGATCGGGTAGAGATTCATCCGGTCGAGCATGTCCGCCATCCTGACCGGCGGAAGGTCCGGGCCGGTTACGCCACCGGCGCGCCCCCGTTACGGGAGCGCGCCGGAGGTGAACAGGCTGTTACACGAGGAGGCCGTCGAACTCGCCGTCCTTCGCGCCGAGCACCAGGGCCCGGATCTCGTCGCGGGTATAGATGAGAGCAGGACCGTCGGGGAAGCGCGAGTTGCGGACCGCGATCCCTCCGTCGGGAAGCTCCGCGAGCTCCACGCAGTTGCCCTGCGAGTTGCTGTAGCGGCTCTTGCGCCAGGCGACCTGGGTGAGGTCGGCCGCGGGCATGCCGTTGTAGGTGTGGTTCATCTACATCTTTCTGAGAAGACCGCCGATGAGCTCGACGGTGCCCCCTGGCGTGGTGCTTTCCACGCACAGTTGCTCCATGGCGGTGAGGTACGGGTCGATGTCCTCACGTTTGTCCAGGTACAGGGCACCCCAGAGCTGCTCGACGTAGACAACGTCCGACAGGTCGGACTCGGGAAACCGCAAGATGCTGAACGCGCCCCCCTCGGCGGCGTGCTTGCCGAACCTGAAGGGCATCACCTGGAGGGTGATGTTGGGAAGGGCGGCGACTTCCAGCAGATGCTGGAGCTGCTCGGACATGACCTCTCGCCCGCCGATGGTCCGTTTGAGCGCCGCCTCGTCGATGACGGCCCACAGCTTGGGGCCGTCCTTCTGGGTGAAGCGCTCCTGGCGCTGCATGCGCATGTGCACGCGGCGCTCGATCTTGTCCGGACTGGCATCGGGGTTGCCGAGCTGGAAGACCGATCGCGCGTACGAGGCCGTCTGCAGCAGGCCGGGCACGAACTGCACCTCATAGGTGCGGATCACGCTCGCGGCCTCCTCCAGGCCCACGTACGTCGTGAACCACGAGGGCAGCTCGGCGGAGTACTTGTGCCACCACCCGGGGGTGTTGGCCTCGCGGACCATCTCCAGCAGGGCACGGCGTTCGGCATCGTCGACGACGCCGTACAGGGTGAGCAGGTCTTCCACGTCACGTGTCTTGAACCCGACACGCCCGAGCTCCATGCGGCTGATCTTGGACTCGGACGCCCGGATGTGGAATCCGGCCTGGCCGCGGTCGAGCCCAGAGGCCTCGCGCAGGCGCCTGAGGCTCGCACCCAGCATGATGCGCCGAACGGTCGAACCGGAGCCGGGCGGATCAATGGACACGTGCTGCTCCTTGTGTCGTTTCCTTGAAGACACAGTCTGTCACTTAGCGGCCGAAAGATCATGGGCCGCGGACAAGATCCCCTTTCCCCCATATTGACCACTTGGGGAGAACCGTAGCGCCTGCACGAGTTGTCTGCACGTGCATTCGCTCTTGCACCTGCACGAGAGATTGGCGCAGAATGATCACGTGCAATCCACCACGGCGCCCGGCCAGTGGACCACGTTCGACTGGTGGCCGCCCGTCGGCTGGTGGCCGGAGGCGGCTCGCGATCTCCTGGTGACCGGCCCGTCCGCGAGCGCCACGTACGTGCTCCCCCCCACCGCCTCCTCGGTCCATTCCGCGCGCAGCTTCACCATGGGGACGTTGTCCGGCTGGGGGCTCGGCGAGCTGGTCGAGAACATGGAGCTGGTGGTCTCCGAACTCGCGACCAACGCCCTGCGTCACGGCCTGCGCCTCGACGAGCCCCGCTGCCAGCGCCCGGTCCACATGTCCCTGGTGCGCCGCGGCGGACTCGTCACCAGCGCGTTCACCGATCCCGGCACCTCGGTGCCCGTGCTGCGATACCCTGGCCCCCTTGACACCGGCGGCCTGGGTCTCCACATCGTCGAATCGCTCAGCCTCCGCTGGGGGTGGTCGGCACTCGCGCCCCACGGCAAGATCGTCTGGGCAGTCCTCTCCTGACGGAGGGGTGCTCTGCACTACCGTGGATGGTCATGGCTCACGGTGAGTCCCACGCGACCCCATGAGAGTGCTGACAGATGGAAGATCACCTGCTCGGCTGGCTGCGAACACTAGACGAAAACAGGCTTGCCCGCATCCTGGCCAACAGGCCCGACGCCATCGCGCCGCCCTGGCCCCGCCGGCTCGACACGCTGGCCCAGCGCCTGGGCAACGGCTTCGCCGTCATGGAGGCCATGCGGGGGCTGCCGCTGCCCGCCCTGCAACTGGCCGAGGCGGGCCTGACCATGAGCCGCCCGACGCCCGAGGGGCTGGCCGCCTTCCTCGGCGTCCCGGGTGAGACCGTGACCCCCTGGCTCGACCATCTGCATGACCACGCGCTGGCCTGGCCCGACCCCGACGGCGTGATCCATCTGGCCGAGGGCGTCGCGCGCTGGTGGGCGGCGCCGCTCGGCCTGGGCGAGCCGCTGGAGCACTACCTCAACTCCTGGACGATCAGCAACGACGCCCTGCGCGCCCTGGCCCGCGTGCTCGGCCTGCCCGCCCAAGGCAACAAGCGGCGCACGATCGCCCGCGTCATCGAGCTGCTGTCCGACCCCGGCCGCCTCGACCGGCTGGCGGCCACCGCCCCCGACGGCACGCTCGCCCTGCTCGGCCGCCTGGCCTGGGACGGCCCCGCCCGCGACGTCGACGGCGGCCGGTTCGTCGTCCCCGGCACGCCGGAGAAGTGGTGCGCCGACCACGGCCTGCTGTTCCGCCCGAGCTGGCACGTCGCCGAGATCCCCCGCGAGGTGGCGCTGTGCGTGCGCGGCCCCGGCTACCACCCGCCGTTCCAGCCCGAGGCGCCCGAGGTGGCCTCGATCCCGGTCGACCCCGAGGAGGTCGACCACCTGATGACGCTGGCCGCGCCGCACGTGGTGGAGCGGTGCGCGGCCCTGCTGGACAACACCTCCAAGAACCCGCTGCCGCTGCTCAAGACCGGCGGCGTGGGCGTGCGCGAGGTGCGCAGGGTGGCCAAGGAGACCGGCTGCGACGAGGACGAGACCCGCCTGCTGCTGGAGGTCTGCGCGGTGGCCAGGCTGCTGGCCTGGGACGAGCAGTCGGGCGGCATGATCCCCACCGACCGGTTCGACCGCTGGCGCCTCGACGAGGGCTCGGCCCGGCTGCGCGTGCTGCTGTCGGCGTGGTGGCGGATGGAACGGTCGTCCCTGCGCAAGGTCGACGGCAAGTACGCCACCGTGCTCGGCGACGACCCCTCGGGCAGCGCGGTGGCCAGGGTGCGCCGGGCCGTGCTGGCGGCGCTGGCCCACCTGCCCGCCGGCACCGCCTTCGCCGACCGCGACAGCCTCGTGCGCAACGTCCACTGGCACGCCCCGCTGCTCGACCAGGCGCTGCTGGCCGAGTGCGCGCCGGCCGTCCTCGACGAGGCCACGCTGCTCGGCCTGCTGGCCAACGGCGCGCTCACCGACCTCGGCCGCGCCCTGGCCGGGCTGACCGCGGACCCCGGCGACGAGAACGACGACGCCGTCCCGCAGGTCGAGCACGATCCCGTGCTGGCCGAGGCGTCCACCAGGGCGCTGGCCAGCGTGCGCAGGAGCGCGTTGTTCGGCCCCGACCTCACCGCGGTGGTGACCGGGCCGCCGTCGGCCGAGCTGGCGGCGCTGCTCGACCGGGTGGCCGAGCGCGAGTCGCGCGGCGCGGCCTCGGTGTGGCGCTTCACCACCGAGAGCGTGCGCGGCGCGCTCGACCACGGCTACGACGCCGACGAGCTGCTCGACGAGCTGGCCGCGGTCGGCACGATCCCGCAGCCCCTTGAGTACCTGGTGCGCGACACCGCGCGCCGGCACGGCGAGGTGACGGTCTCCACGGTCGGCTGCGTCGTGCAGGCCGGCGACACCGGGCTGCTCGCCGAGATCGCCGGGCACCGGCGGCTGGCCCGGCTGGGCCTGCGGCTGCTGGCCCCCACGGTGCTGATCAGCGCCGCCCCGGCCGACCGCACGCTGTCCGCCCTGCGCGAGAACGGCTACTCCCCCGTCCCCGTCTCCGACACCGGCGAGATCACCATCCACCGGGCCAGGGCCGAGGAGCCGCACAACGGCAAGCTGATCCTGCTGCCCGGCGGGCAGGTGGCCGAGCTGTCGGAGTTCGCGGCCGGCTCCGGCACGCAGCCGACGTACGTGATCGCCGAGCCGGCCCCCGACCCGCACGAGCACGCCCGCCGCCTGGTCGCGGCCGGCCGGGAGGACTCCGACAAGCACGGCCGCACCTGGGCGGTCATCGGCCGGATGGCCAACAGGCTGCCGACCGCCCAGCAGTCGCTGCTCGGCTTCGTCGTCGACCGCGGGGTCCGGGCGGGCATCACGCTGACCGACGGCCTGACGGCCACCATCAGCCACGGCGAGCTGCGCGCGGGGACGCTCGACGCCTGGTGCGAAGAGGCGGGCGACTACCTGGAGTTCCCCCTCGCCGAGATCGTCGAGGTGCGCGGAGCCTACTGAAGCTTCTCGGCCTTCTTCAGGTTCGACACCAGCTCCTCCAGGAACGCCGCGTAGCCCTGGTAGCTGAAGGGCGCCTCGGCGCGCCACGGGTAGTACTGGCCGGCCTTGACCGCCGGGAGCTTGGCGAAGGTGGGCTTCTTCAGCATCTCCTCGGGCTTGAGCGACTGGGTGCGGGTGTCGTAGAGGATCACGTCGGCGTCGTAGGTGTCGGCGTTCTCCCAGCTCAGGGTCTGGAAGAAGCCGCCGTCGTCGACCTTCGAGGGCTTGACGACGTTCAGGCCGTTCTCGGTGAGATGCACGATGTCGGGGTACTCGGGCGGGTTGACCACCCACATGGCGTCGGCGCCGCCGGACATCATGAGGATCTTGAGGTCCTTGAAGGCGGCCAGTTCCCTGGTCGCGGCCTCCATGCGGGCCTTGGCCTCGGGCACGCCCTGGAGGTCGGCGCCCAGCGACCTGGCCAGCTCCTCGTACTTGCCGATCACCTGGGTGGCGCTGCGGCCGGTGAGCATGACGCCGGCGGTGGGGGCGACCTGCTCGATGGTCTCCTTCGACTTCTCCGGCACGTACCAGAGGGTGCCCTTGACGTACATGCTGCTGACCAGCAGGTCGGGCTGGAGGGAGATGTACTTCTCGACGTTGAACTCGTCCCAGACGTTGCCCAGGCCCTCGACCTTGGTGACGTCGACATTGCCGACCTGCGGGTCGCTCGATCCGTCGGCCAGCTTGTGCGGGCCGAAGACGGCGACCGGGCGCACGCCGAAGTCCCACAGCGCGGCGGCCGCGCCCACCTGGGCCACCACCCGGGAGGGGCGCTTGGGCAGGTCCAGCTTCTTGTCGCGGTCGTCGGTGAACGTCCAGCTCCGCGCGGCCGTGCCGGAGGGCGCGGCCGACGCGGACGCGCTGCCGCCCGCCGCCTCGGTGCCGCCGCCGCAGGCCGACAGTGTCAGGGCCGCCGCGAGCCCTGCCGTGGCGGCCAGGAAGCCCCTGCGCGCGAGTACCGGTCCCGACATGTCCATCTCCTAAGGTTAGGCTTGCCTTCATGCCGAGGCATTAGATTAGCCTTACCTAAGTTTGACCGCGACGAGAGGGGGTCGGGTGCGCCCGGCAGAGGACACCGCTGAGCCCGCCACCGGGCGACCGGCCGTGACCGAGGGAGGCCCGCGACTCCACCGGCCCGCCACCGTGCTGGTGACCGGCCTGGTCGTGACCGCGGGGGTGCTGGCACTGGTGGCCGCGGCGAGCGTGGCGCTCGGGGCACGGTCGATGCCGCTCTCAACGGTGATCGACGCGCTGTTCGCCCCGGACGGCTCCAGCGACCACGTCGTCATCCGCGAGCTGCGCATCCCCCGAACGCTCCTTGGCATCGGCGTCGGCGCGACGCTGGGCCTGGCGGGGGCGCTCATCCAGAGCCTGACCCGCAACCCGCTGGCCGACCCCGGGCTGCTCGGCATCAACGAGGGTGCCGCGCTCGGCGTCACGCTCGCGCTCGGCCTGTTCGGCCTGTCCGACCCCGCCGTCTACGTCTGGTTCGCCTTCGGCGGCGCCGCGGTGGCCTCCGTCGTCGTCTACGCGCTGGCCTCGGCCGGCCGCTCCGGCGCCGGCCCGGTACGCCTGGCGCTGGCCGGCGTCGCGCTCGGCATGGTGTTCACGGCGGTGGCCTCGGCGATCCTGCGCATGGACGCGCAGACCTTCGACCGCATGCGGTTCTGGCTGACCGGCTCGCTGGCCGGGCAGAGCGCGGACACGCTGGTGCGGCTGGCGCCGTTCATGGTCGCGGGGCTGGCGCTCGGGCTGACGCTGGCCAGGCCGCTCAACATGCTCTCGCTCGGCGACGACGCCGGGCGCTCGCTGGGCGTCGCCGTCGGCAGGACGCGGGTGCTCACCGGCGTGGCCGTCACGCTGCTGTGCGGGGCCGCGACCGCCGCCGCCGGGCCGCTGTGGTTCGTCGGGCTGGTCGTGCCGCACGCCGTGCGCGCGCTGGTGGGCGGCGACCAGCGGTGGGTGCTGCCGTACTCGGCGCTGGCCGCGCCGGTGCTGCTGCTGGGCGCCGACGTCGTCGGACGGCTGATCGCGCGTCCGGGAGAGGTGCAGGTGGGCATCGTGTGGGCGGTGATCGGCGCGCCGATCTTCATCCTGCTGGCCAGGCGCAGGCGGGTGGCGGCGCTGTGACCGTACGAGTCGGCCCCTGGTCCGTACGGCTCGCGCCCCGGTCCCTGCTCGTCTGCGCCGCCCTCGTGGCGATCGGCTGCGGGGTGGCCGTGGCGGCGATCGCGACCGGCGAGTTCACCGTCTCCGTGCCCGATGTCCTGGACGCCCTGTTCGGCCAGGGCACGCCGGTCGCCGAGCTGATCGTGAGCAAGCTGCGGGCCCCGCGCGTGGTCACCGGGCTGCTGGTCGGGGCGGCGTTCGGGGCGGGCGGCGCGATCTTCCAGAGCCTGACCAAGAACCCGCTGGGCAGCCCCGACTTCATCGGTTTCAGCGCCGGCGCCTCGACGGGCGGCATCGTCGCCGTCATCGCGGGCGGGTCGGCCATGACGATCGCGGGCGGCGCGCTGGCCGGGTGCGTGGTCACCGCCGTCCTGGTCTACGCGCTGGCGTTCCGGCGCGGCGTGCAGGGCTACCGGCTGGTGCTGGTCGGCATCGGCGCCAACACGCTGCTGCTGGCGGTCAACAACTACCTGCTGACCAGGGCCGACATCAACGACGCGGCCACCGCGGGCGCGTGGCTGACCGGCAGCCTCAGCGGGCGCGGCTGGGAGCACGCGATCCCGGTCGCGGTGGCGCTGGCCGTCCTGCTACCGGTGTGCGCGCTGGTGGCGCGGCCGATGCGGATGATCGAGATGGGCGACGACGCGGCCAAGGCCATGGGCGTCAAGGTCGAGGCCGTACGGGCCGTGGCCGTCACCGCCGGGGTGCTGCTGACCGGCGTGGCCACCGCGGCGGCCGGGCCCGTCGTCTTCGTCGCGCTGGCCGCGCCGCAGATCGCCCGCCGCCTGACCCGCTCCCCCGGGGTCACCATGGGCGCGTCGGCGCTCATGGGGGCCGTGCTGCTGACCGCCTCCGACCTGGTCGCCCAGCGGCTGCTCGCCCCGACCCAGCTTCCGGTCGGGGTGGTCACCGCCGCGGTCGGCGGCACGTACCTCGCCCTGCTCCTGCGGAAGGACCGCCACTGATGGACGCCCCTCGCCTCTCGGGCACCGACCTCACCCTCGCCTACGACCAGCGCGTCGTGGCCACCGACCTCAGCGTGGCGATCCCGGACGAGTCCTTCACGGTGATCATCGGCCCGAACGCGTGCGGCAAGTCCACCCTGCTGCGCGCGCTGGCCAGGATGCTCAGGCCCAGGAAGGGCGCCGTGCACCTCGACGGCAGCGTGATCACCTCGCTGCCGTCGAAGGAGGTGGCGCGGCGGCTGGGCCTGCTGCCGCAGAGCTCGATCGTGCCCGACGGGATCAGCGTGGCCGACCTGGTGGCCCGCGGGCGGTACCCGCACCAGCGGCTCATGCGGCAGTGGTCGCGGGCCGACGAGGCGGCCGTGACCGAGGCCATGCGCGCGACCGACGTCGCCGAGCTGGCCGACCGGATCGTGGACGAGCTGTCCGGCGGGCAGCGGCAGCGGGTGTGGCTGGCCATGGCACTGGCCCAGGAGACGCCGATCCTGCTGCTGGACGAGCCCACCACGTTCCTGGACATCTCCCACCAGATCGAGGTGCTCGACCTCTGCGCCGACCTGCACGAGGCCGGCCGGACCATGGTGGCCGTGCTGCACGACCTCAACCAGGCGTGCCGGTACGCCACCCACCTGATCGTCATGCGGGCCGGCGAGGTCGTGGCCGAGGGCGTGCCGGCCGAGATCGTCACGTCCGAGCTGGTCCGCCGGGTGTTCGACCTGCGGTGCGAGATCATCCAGGACCCGCAGACGGGGACGCCGATGATCGTCCCCGAGGCGCGGCGGCGCGTGACCGCCCCCGCGCTGGGCTAGACCGGCCGCGCGAGGGCGTCGGCCAGGGCGGTGACGCCCGCGACGGCGCGCTCGCGGCCGTACTCCTCGCGCAGCACCCCGGCCGCCTCCGCGCCCATCGCGGCCAGCAGGGTGTGGGCGAGCACGTCGGCGTCGGCGCCCGGACGGGCCTCGGCCAGCAGGATCGCACAATGACGATGCCAGAAGCGGTAGGCGCCGATGCGGTAGCGGGCGCCGGGGCTGGCCGTCTCGGACATGCGTACCAGGTCGAGGTGGGCGTAGAGGTAGTCGAGGTAGGCGGCTGTGAAGGCGGTCAGGCGCTCGGCGGCGGGCGCGCCGGGGCCGACGGGCGGCGGCCCGGACAGCACGCGCTGCTGCAGGTCGCGTTCGCGGGCGTCCAGCAGCGCCACCGCCAGCCCCGACTTGTCGCCGAACCTGCGGAACAGCGTGCCCTTGCCGACGCCCGCCTCGGCGGCGACCGCGTCCATCGACACGGCCTCCACGCCCTTCTCGGCGAACAGCCGCGCGGCGGCGGCCAGCACCTTCTCCCTGTTGCGCGCCGCGTCCGCGCGTTCCCTGACCGGTTTGCCGGTCAGCAGCTCCAGCGGCTCGCTTGACGAACCGGACTGCGGTCCGTTAACTTTCTGGCCATCCACACATCCGGACTTTAGTCCATTTCTCTTGGAGGCCACAATGACCATCACCCGCGAGGAACTGCACGCCCGTCTGGGCAGCGTGACCGTGCTCGACACGCTCGGCGGCTCCTACTACGCCCAGCAGCACCTGCCGGGGGCCGTCGCGCTGGTCGAGAGCGAGGTCGCCGAGCGCGCCGCCGAGCTGCTGCCCGACAAGGACGCCCCCATCGTCACCTACTGCTCCAACCCGGCCTGCGGCAACAGCAAGGCCGTGGCCAACCGGCTGGCCGCGCTCGGCTACACCGACGTCCGCCGGTACGTCGAGGGCATCGAGGACTGGGTCGGGGCCGGCCTGCCGGTCGAGTCGTCCCTGTGACCGTCGTACCGGGAACTGCTCACAGGACGCCGCAGCGGCGGACCGCGAGCAGCGCCAGCGCGCGGGTGACCTCGCGCAGCTCGGCCAGTTCGACCTGCTCCCTGGGCGCGTGCGCGAACCGGACGTCGCCGGGGCCGTAGTGCAGGGTCGGGACGCCGCCGGCCGCGTACAGGCGCAGATCGCTCCCGTACGGCGCGGCGGCCTCGGCCGGACGGCGGCCCGCGACGTCGGAGACGGCCCGGTTTACCTCGCCGAGCAGCTCGTGCCCGGCGGGCAGCCGGCCGCTGGCGAACTGGCCGCCCGGCCAGGTCACCGCGGGCGGGTTGTCCCGCAGCCACGGGTGGGCGGCCGAGGCGACGGCCTCCTCGAAGGCCGCCCGCGCCGCGGCCGGGTCCTCCTCCAGCCGCACGCCGAGACGTCCCTCGGCGACCAGCAGGTCGGGCACGGTGCTCGCCCAGTCGCCCGCCCGCACGGTGCCGACCTCGATCGGGTACGGCATCGGGTTGCCGCCGAAGATCTCCGGGACGTCCCGGTTGCGCTCGGCCTCCAGGCGCCTGATCGCCTCGAACACCGGCCAGAAGACCTCGATCGCGTTGACGCCCTCGTACCTGGTGGCGCCGTGCGCGGCCCGGCCGGCGAGCTCCAGGCGGAAGGTCAGCGCGCCGGCGTTGGCGGTGATGACCGCGCCGCTGGTGGGCTCGGTGATCACCGCGGCCTCCGCCGTGTGCCCCCGGGCCAGGGTGGCGAAGGCCCCGAGGCCGCCGTCCTCCTCGCTGATCACGCAGTGCACGGCGAGCGGCCTGGCCAGGCGCACGCCCGCCCGCTTCAGCGCCCGTACGATGGCCAGGTTGGCCACCAGGCCGGCCTTCATGTCGCAGGCGCCCCTGCCGTGCAGCACGTCGCCGGTGATCCGGGCGGCGAACGGGTCGCTGCCCTCCCACTTGGCCAGGTCGCCCGTGGGGACGACGTCCACATGGCCCTGGAGGGCGAGCGCGGGCAAACCCTCCCCCTCGGTCACGGCGGCGACGCCGTAGCCCTCCTGCCTGGGGGCCTCGGTGCCGGGGAAGCCCGCTTGGGCGGCGAGACCGGCGAGGTCGAGTTTCCAGACGTCCACGTCCAGGCCGGCCTCGGTGAGCAGGCGGGCGAAGCGGTGCTGGAGGTCGGACTCGGCGTCGGTGCCCGTCACGCTGGGGACCCGCACGGTCTCGGCCAGCAGGCCGACCGTCTCCGTCTCGTCGATGGCGTTGAGGATCCTGGCTTCCACGTCGCGCATGGAGCACACTTTCTCACGCCGTGAACTCCTTGCAGGACATGTGGTGATACAGGGCGTGCGTACCTGGATGAGCTGGATCGCGGTGACGCCGTTCGCCGTGTGGGCGGCGGTGCGGGTGAGCGGGTTCGAGCCGGACTGGCCGTGGGTGCCGATGGTCGCGTTCACGCCGCACGCGGCGGCGGGCGCGGTGCTGAGCCTGGCACTCGCCGGGCTGCTGCGACGGTGGGCCGCGGGGGCGGTCGCGCTGGTCACGGTGCTGGCGCTCGGCGTCGCGGTGCTGCCGCGCGCCCTCCCTGAGCCCGCTGGGGTCGCCGCGGGCGGCGCGACGCTGCGCGTGCTGGCCGCCAACCTGCTGGTGGGCACGGCCGACGCGGCCGAGCTGGCCCGGCTGGTCAGATCGCTGCGCCCGGACGTGCTCACGTTGCAGGAGTTCACGCCTGCGGCCGAGCGGCGGCTGGAGGCGGCGGGAGTGCGCGAGCTGCTGCCGTACGCGGTACCGCGGGCCACCGAGGGCGTGGGCGGCTCGGCCGTGTACGCCCGCCATCCCCTCGCGGCCGGCGAGCTGATCAAGCTGGGCGGGTTCGGGCAGGCCACGGCCGTGCTGACGCACCCCGGCGGGGCCCGGCTGGAGATCGTCTCGGTGCATCCCTGCGCGCCCAAACGGATGGGCCGGCAGCCGTGCTGGCTGGCGGGGCTGGAACGGCTGCCGCGCGGCGGCGGACGGCTGCGCGTGCTGGCCGGCGACTTCAACGCCACGCTCGACCACCGCCCGGTCCGCGAACTGCTGGCCGCGGGCTACCGGGACGCGGCCGCCGCCATGGGCCGAGGCCTGTCGCCGACGTGGGGCGGATGGGGTCCGGTGCCCGGCGTGGCGATCGACCACGTGCTGGCCGACGGCCGCATGGCGGTGCGGGACTTCCGGGTGCTCGGGCCGATCGGCAGCGACCACCGCCCGGTGTACGCCGAGCTCCGGCTGCCCTGACCCACCACCGGGCCCTGACCGGCGTCCGGCGGGACCTGGGACGATCGCGGACCGGCGGGGGCGCGGCGGCTCGTAAACTGTGACCCGTGGAAGCGCCCAAATTCGAGATTCAGATGCTGCACGACCGCGTGATGATCCGGCTGGAGCAGGAGGCCGAGGAGCGGCGCAGCGGCTCCGGCATCGTCATCCCCGCGACGGTCAAGATGGCCAACCGGCTGTCGTGGGGCGAGGTCTGCGGCGTCGGCACGAACGTGCGCGCGGTCAAGGTGGGCGACAAGGTGCTGTTCAACCCGGAGGACCAGTTCGAGGTCGAGGTGCACGCGCGGGTCTACCTGGTCATGCGCGAGCGCGACCTGCACGCGGTGGCCACCCAGGAGACCGACCACGGCACGGGCCTCTACCTATGACACGCGGGTCCTGGCGAAGCTGACCCACAGCTCGGCGGCCCAGGTGGCGGCGGGCACGTCCGCGAGCACGCGCGTCGTGCGGCCGGTCAGGTCGAGCACCGACAGGCGGCGGCCGTTCCCGGCCTTCGTGACGGCGATCAGGTGGCTGTCGTCCCACCAGCCGAACAGGGCCTCCGGCTTGACGGCCACGCGCTGGGCGATCGTGCCGGTGGCGAGGTCGACCAGGCAGACCTGCTCCTTGAAGCGCGACGGGCACCAGGTCGTCAGGCGCTTGCCCGAGGGCGCGTAGGAGTCCTCGGGGCCGGTCGGCAGGCCCACGTCCGCGTACGTGCGCAGCACCGTGCCGTCGGCGGGGCGGTAGACGCGCAGGCCGGTGCCGTACATGCTGACGAGGTTGCCGTCGGGGCTCCACCAGAAGCCGGCCCGCCGGGCGAGCCCGGCGACCCGGACGGTGCTCGCGGTGCCCGCGCGCACGTCCACGACCGTGAAGCCGAGCACCCGCCACGTCCCGCTCACCTTCTGCTCGACGGTGAGCGCGACCTTCCTGCCGTCCCTGGACCAGGAGGCGTAGGAGGCCGTCATGGGCTTCCTGACGGTACGGATCGTGGCGGTCTTGCCGGTGGTCCGGTCGGTGACGACCACGGAGTCGAAGCCCGCCCGGTACGACGACGGCACCCCGGCCGTCAGGCGTCCGTCGGGCGAGACCGACACCTCCGACAGGCTCTTCTGCCGGGTGAAGGCGTCGCCGGTGGCGGCGCGGAGGTAAGTGCCGGCGGTGCCGAGGCCGTACGCGCTGAGCCGTACGGGATCGCCCGACTTTTCCTGATATTTCATTCCACCGGTCCCCGGCAATGCCAGGTCGGCCCCGGCGGCGGCCGGAGCGAGGAACGTCAGCGACAAGGCGACGGCGAGGTGAGCGATCACGCCCGCAGAATAGGCAGGGAAAGGCCGCGATTCCGGGAACGATAACGACCCGGTCTGAAAGCCCTTCGCCGGATCAGACGAAGCGCTGGGCGATTTCCAGCAGGTCGATGCCGAGCGTCAGCATGCCGAAGTAGACGATCACCCCGGCGGCGGCCACGGTCACCAGCAGCACGAGGATGCGCACCGTCCAGCCCTGCCGCTTGTACCACTGCGTCCAGGCGTGCAGGGTCTGCTTGCCGAACTCCAGCACCCGGTGGGCCCAGTGGAACTCGGTGGCCAGCACCGCCAGCCCGGCGAACACCACGAGCCAGCCCGGCCCGGGGAACGGCACCATGATCAGGCCGCCGACCACCATCACCGCGCCGATGGCGCCCACCACGATCTTCAACGTGAGCGCGCCCGCGCGGGTGGACCTGACGCCGTCGAGCCAGCCCTTCAGGCCGGTACGGCGGCCGGGCATGGCGGAACGTTCGGCGGCCTCGTCCTTCATCACGTCGGCGTCGCCCGTCTCGGAGTTCTGGATCGGCACGTCTCCCCCGTGTCGTCGGCTTCCCCTCAGGATAAGGCCCACACCGGCAGGAACACTTGCAGACCACTAGCAGCTCACCAAACGGGACTAAGGGTAAAATTTCCGGACGTGGGGCACAGGATTCGGTAACTATCGGTTAATGTCTGCTATGCCCGAGGTCATCCTTCGCACCGTCACCGGCCCCATTCGCGCGGCCGCCGTGAACGGAGCCGTACTCCCCCACGAGCATCTGCGCAATGACATGCGCTGGGCGGTCGGCATCGACTCCGACCCGCACCGCTGGCTCGACGAGGAGACCACTGTCACCGCGGAGCTCCGTGAGCTCCGCCAGTCCGACGAGCTCAACCTGGTCGTCGACCTGACCTGTCTCGGCATGGGCCGCGACGCCGCCGCCCTGGCCCGCATCGCGGCGGGCAGCCGGGTGCCGGTGATCGCCTCGACCGGCTTCTTCGCCCAGCCGTTCACCGGCGTCGGCGACGAGGACGTCGAGCAGCTCACCCGGCGCCTGATGACCGAGATCTCCAGCGGCGTGGACGGCACAGGCGTCTTCCCCGGCGTGATCGGCGAGGTCGGCAGCTGGGGCGCCGAACCCACCGCGTGGGAGGAGCGCTGCCTGCGCGCCGCCGCCCGCGCCTCCCGGCAGTCGCGCCTGCCCGTCGCCACCCACGGCCAGAACGCCCTGGCGCTGCTGGAGATCCTGCTCGGCGAGAACCTGCCCGGCTCCCGCGTGGCCGTCGGCTACTCCGGCGACCTGGGCGGCGCCCGCAAGATCGCCGAGGCGGGCGCGTACGTCAGCCTCAGCGCCGTGGCGCTCGGCCCCGACCAGGCGGCCAGGATCGCGCTCGGCCTCATCGAGGACGGCCACGCCGACCGCCTGCTGCTCAGCACCGGACTGAGCCGCGTGGCCCAGGTCCAGCGCTACGGCGGCTGCGGCTACGCCCACCTGTTCCACAGTGTGCTCCCCCGCCTGCGCGAGGCCGGCACCGCCGAGGACGTCATCCGCCTGATCACCCGCGACAACCCCCTGCGCTGGCTGACCGACGGGATGCGCTGACGCCCTCCCGGCAAGATCGTCCCGGGGCGGCCGGACGGGCCCGCGATCGAACCGTGCCGCTAGGAACTCGCTAGGATCGGGACGACACGAGCCTGGCCGGGTGGGGGATGGTGAGCGAGCACACGCAACGCGGCGGGCGCCTGCGCGGGTCGTTCGCCGCGCTGTCGCGCCTGAACCGGGTGGGTGACATCCCGGTCGTGGTCATGCTGGCCTGGGCCGGGTGGCTGGCCGTCCCGTGGTCGTTCAGCGGTCTCGCCCAGGCCAGAGCGGCCGCGGCGGCCGCCGCGGCCGACACCGAACCCCCGCCCTCGGCCCACACCGCCGACACCGCCCCACCACCGCACACCCTCGCCTTCGAGGCCGCGGCACCGCCATACGCCCTCGACACCGCGCCGCCATACGCCCTCGACACCGCGCCGCCGTACACGCTCACCCCGGAGGACGGGCCGCCGCCGGACGCGGTGGCCGGTGGTGCGGCTCCGGTTCGTGGGCCCCGGCCGGGTGCGGCGTGGGGGATTCCGGCGCCTGCCGTACCCCATTCCGCGGCCACCGTCCGTCCCGGCCAGGCCGCCGCGGACGGCGACGCCTTCGTGGCGGGCGCGTGCCTGCTTCCGGGCCGCACGACCGCCGGCCCCGGCGCGTCCGACGCCGTGCCCGGTGGGGTGGGGGTCGTGGCGGCCGAGCGGGCGCGGATCGCCGGGGAGGTGCACGACGCCGCCGGTCACGGGCTGGCCGCCATCGCCATGCAGGCCGGGCTCGCGCTCGTCGCCCTCGACGACGACCCCGAGCAGGCGCGGGCCTCGCTCCGGGCGATCAGGGAGACCAGCACCACCGCCCTCGCCCACCTGCGCGCCGCGCTCGACGGCATCGACCCGCCGGCCGCCGACCTGCCCGGCCTCATCGCGGGCGTACGGGCCGCCGGGCTGCCCGTCGACGTCGAGCCGGCCGACCCCGCCGTGCCCGCCCACCTCAAGGGCGCCGTCTACCGGGTGGTCCGCGAGTCCCTCACCAACGTGCTCCGGCACGCCGGGCCGACCAGGGCGTCGGTGCGTCTGGCGCACGACCCCCGCGCGTTCGTGCTGGAGGTCGCCGACCGCGGCGCGGGCTGGAACGGCTCGGGCGAGGGCCGCGGGCTGGCCGGGATGCGCGCCCACGTCACCGAGGCGGGCGGCCGGTTCACCGCCGGGCCCCGCGAGGGCGGCGGCTTCCAGGTGACCGCCCGCTTCCCCCGGCCCACGGCATGACCACCCACACCCCCCACGGCCCGGCCCCGGACACCCCCGACCCCACCGCCGGGCAGCCACTGATCACGAACGCCCCACGACCCGCTTCCGGAGAGCCCGTGATCAGGGACGCACACCACCCCGCTTCCGGGGAGCCGGTGATCAGGGTGGCGGTCGCGGATGATCAGGCCGTGGTGCGGATGGGGTTGCGGGCGCTGCTGGAGCGGGAGCCCGGCATGGAGTGCGTGGGCGAGGCGGCCGACGGCGCGGCGGCACTCGACCTGATCCGCCGCGCCCGTCCCGACGTGCTGCTGCTCGACATCCGCATGCCCGGCACCGACGGCCTGGCCACGCTGCGCGCCGTGGCCGCCGACCCCACGCTGGGCGGCACCCGGATCGTGGTGGTGACCACGTTCGCCGTCGACGAGTACGTCTTCGCCGCCCTCCAGGCCGGGGCGAGCGGTTTCCTGCTCAAGGACAGCGCGCCCGACGAGCTGGTCAACGCCGTGCGGGTGGTGGCCGCGGGCGAGGCGCTGCTGTCGCCGTCCATCACCAGGAAGGTCATCGGCCTGTTCGGCCGCAGCGGCGCCGAGCCCGTCGAGGGCCTGGACACGCTCACCCCGCGCGAGCGCGAGCTGGTGGCGTGGGTGGCGACGGGCCGGTCCAACGACGAGATCGCCGGGGAGCTGGTGATCAGCCCCGACACCGTGCGCACCCACGTCAGCCGGGCCATGGTCAAGCTGCGCGCCCGCGACCGGGCCCAGCTCGTGGTGTTCGCCATGCGGGCCGGCCTCGCACTGCCGACCTGAGCGGCATCGGGCAGGGCCGGGGGCTACCTGAGGAAGCCCTCGTAGTTGCGCTGCTGGAGCTGGGCCTCGATCTGCTTGACCGTGTCCAGCCCCACGCCGACCATGATGAGCACGCTCGTCCCGCCGAACGGGAAGTTCTGCTGGGTGCCGGGGTCGCGCAGGATCGCGAACGCCACCAGCGGCAGCAGCGCCAGCACGCCGAGGTAGACGGCTCCGGGCGCGGTCAGCCGCGACAACACGTACGCCAGGTAGCGGGCCGTCGGCACGCCCGGCCGGATCCCCGGTACGAACCCCCCGAACCGCCGCATGTTGTCGGCCACCTCGACGGGATTGAAGGTGATCGAGACGTAGAAGTAGGCGAAGGAGACGATCAGCAGCACGTACACGGTCATGTAGAGCGGATGGGTGCCGGCGGTCAGGTTGCGCGAGACCCACGCGCCCGCCTCCGCGCCGAGCAGCGGCGCGGCCAGCGTCGGCACGTAGAGCAGCGACGAGGTGAAGATCACCGGTACGATCCCCGCCTGGTTGACCTTGAGCGGGATGTACGTGCTGCTCCCCCCGTACATGCGCCGCCCCACCATGCGCTTGGCGTACTGGACGGGCACCCGCCGCTGTGCCTGCTCGACGAACACCACCGCCGCCACCAGGCACAGCCCGGCCGCCAGCATCACCCCGAACCCGAACGGCGTGAGCACGAAGATCTTCGCCATGTACCCCGGGAACACCGCCACGACCTGCGTGAACATCAGGATCGACATGCCGTTCCCGATCCCCCGGTCGGTGATCAGCTCGCCCATCCACATCACCACGCAGGTGCCCGCGACCATCGTCGTCACGATCACCGACACCGCGAAGAGCCCCTGGTCGCGCAGCAGCGGACGGGCGCAGCCGGGCAGCAGGTTCCCCGAGCGGGCCATGGCGACGATGGTGGTGGCGTTCAGCACGGCGAGGCCGACGGTCATGTATCGGGTGTACTGGGTGATCCGGGCCTGCCCGTTGGAGCCCTCCTTCCTGAGCGCGTCCAGGCGCGGCACCACGACGGCGAACAGCTGCATGATGATGCTGGCCGTGATGTAGGGCATGACGCCCAGCGCGAACACCGAGAGCTGAAGCATCGCGCCGCCGCTGAGCATCTGCATCATGTCGAAGACGCCGCCGCTCGCCGAGCCCACGCACTGCCGTACGGCCACGACGTCCACGCCGGGGGCGGGCATGATCTGGCCGAGGCGGAACAGCACGATCAGTCCCAGGGTGAACAGCAGTTTCCTGCGCAGTTCCGGCACCCGGAAGGCTCTGGCGAAGACGGTCAGCATGAGCAGGAAGTCTGTCGGCGGGCGCGCCGGACGTCGTCCGTCCAGGCGAGGCACCCGTGTACGCAGATCCGCGTAGGTTGATCGCATGACGACCGTGTGGGTGATCAGCGGGCCGCCGGGGGCGGGCAAGTCCACGGTGGCGGCCGAGCTGCTGGCCCGCCTGTCGCCCGTGCCCGCGCTGCTCGACAAGGACACCGTCTACGGCGGGCTCGTCGCGGAGGTCCTGCGGGCGCACGGCCGCGACCAGGGCGAGCGCGAGGGCCCCTGGTACGACCGGCACGTCAAACGCCATGAGTACGAGGGCCTGACCAGGCTCGCCGCGCAGATCCGCGGCCACGGCTGCCCGGTGCTGCTCGACGGCCCGTTCACCGCGCAGGTGCACGACACGGCGCGCTGGACGCGGTGGGCCGGGGAGCTGGGCGGGCCGCCCGTACGCCTGCTGTGGGTGCGTTCGGACGGGCCGACGCTGCGTGCCCGGCTGGAGGCGCGCGGCCTGGGCAGGGACGCCGGCAAACTGGCTGCCTTCGCCGACTACCTGCGGAACATCCGCGTGGACGAGCCGCCCGTCGTGCCGCACCTGGAGATCGACAACCGGCCGGGCGCGCCATCGGTCGGCGACCAGCTCACGGCGGCGGGTATACCGCCGCGAACACCGCCGGCAGCCGGGGGACGAGCCGGGTGAACCGCCCCTCCTCGTAGGAGGCGCCGGGCTCGTTGCTGAGCTGCTGGGAGACGAGCCCGGCGATCAGGCTCGCGGCCAGGGCGAGCCCGTCCTCGCCCGCGGCGTCGGGACGCAGCTCACCGCGCTCGACGGCGGCCCTGATCAGGACGGCGAAGTGCTCGTGGACGGCCAGCGCGGGCGCGTACGCCTCGGGCGAGGGCGCGAACCCCGGCACCGGCCGCCAGAACATCAGCTGGGCCAGCACCTGGTTCTCCATGATCCACCGCGCCCCGGCCTCCAGGGACGGGCCCATGGCCGCCAGCCCCGGCTCGTGCGGCTCGGCCCCCCGCCGCACGGCCTCCAGGTAGCCCTCCTGCCCGCGCCTGAACAGGGCGTCGTAGACCGCGTGCCGGGACGGGAAGTACTTGTACAGCGAGGGCGGCTGGATGCCGAGCCGCCTGGCCACGGTCGCCAGGCTCAGCCCGGCGACGCCCTCCTCCGCCATCACGTCGAGCGCGATGGCGAGGATCTCGGCCTGTGTCTCGGCTCGCCGTCGCGCTCGCCGGTCGGGAATGTTCGCCATGTGTATTAGCTTAAGCTATAGGTAGTAGCCAAAGCTATGGGAGGTGTGGCACGTGTCGCGCGACATCGAGCTGATCGGCCTGCGGCAGAACAACCTGAAGGACGTCACGCTGCGGCTGCCCAAGGAGCGGCTGACCGTGTTCACCGGTGTGTCGGGGTCGGGCAAGTCCTCGATCGTGTTCGGCACCGTCGCCACGGAGTCGCAGCGGCAGCTCAACGAGACCTTCAGCGCGTTCGTCAGGAACCGGCTGCCCAAGCACGAGCGCCCGCGCGCCGAGCGCATGTCCGGCCTTACCGCGGCCGTGATCGTGGACCAGCGGCCGGTCGGCGGCGGCGCGCGCTCGACCGTGGGCACGATGACCGAGGTGCACGCGATCCTGCGGGTGCTGTTCTCGCGGCGCGGCGAGCCGTCGGCCGGGCCCGCGACGGCGTACTCGTTCAACGACCCGCAGGGCATGTGCCCGGTCTGCGACGGCCTGGGGAAGAAGGTGGAGGCCGACCTCGGCAGGCTGCTCGACGAGGAGCTGACGCTGAACGAGGGCGCGATCCGGATGGCCCCGCCCGGGTCGTACGTGTGGCAGCTCTACGCCAGGTCCGGGCTGTTCGACCCCGACAAGCCTGTGCGCGCCTTCACGCCCGAGGAGCGCGACCTGCTGCTGTACGGCGGCGGCTTCAAGGTCAACCGGGGCGAGTACACCAACACCTACGAGGGCCTGGTCACCCGGTTCGAGCGCGTCCACCTCAAGCGCGACCTCGACCGGCTCGACAAGGCCGCGGCGCCGTACGTGCGCCAGGGCACGTGCCCGGAGTGCGGCGGCCGGCGGCTCAACGCGGCCGCGTTGGCCTCGCTCATCGGCGGGCTGTCCATCGCCGACCACTGCGCGATGGAGGTCACCGACCTCATCGGCCTGCTGGAGGGCCTGGACGACCCGGTGGCGGAGGCGGCGGTGGAGTCGTTGCGCAGGATCGACGCCATCGGGCTCGGCTACCTCAGCCTCGACCGGGAGACGCCGACGTTGTCGGGCGGCGAGGCGCAGCGGCTCAAGACCGTGCGGAACCTGGGCAGCAGCCTCACCGGCATGACGTACATCTTCGACGAGCCCAGTGTGGGGCTGCACCCGCGTGACGTCCACCTGCTCGGCGACCTGCTGGTGGAGCTGCGCGACAAGGGCAACACGGTGCTGGTCGTCGAGCACGACCGCGACCTGATCGAGCTGGCCGACCACGTGGTGGACATGGGGCCGGGCGCGGGCACGCGGGGCGGCCGGGTCGTGTTCGAGGGCACGGTGGCCGGGCTGGCGTCCGGTGACACGCTGACCGGCCGCATGATGCGGCGCGTCACGGGGCTCAAGGACGCCGTCCGCGCGCCGTCCGGCTGGCTGACCGTCGAGGGCGCGAACGCCCACAACCTCAAGGACGTCACCGTACGCGTGCCGCTCGGCGTGCTCACCGCGGTCACCGGCGTGGCGGGGTCGGGCAAGAGCACGCTGATGCGCCGGGAGCTGGTCGCCCGCCATCCGCACGTGGTGCTCATCGACCAGTCGGCCATCGGCGGGTCTCCGCGCTCGACGCCGGCGACGTACCTGGAGGCCATGGACCCGTTGCGCAAGCTGTTCGCCGACGCCAACGGGGTGCGGCCGGGGCTGTTCAGCTTCAACTCGGCCGGCGCGTGCCCGGTGTGCAAGGGCCGCGGCGAGATCCGGACGGACCTGGCGTTCATGGACCCGGTGACCCGCGTGTGCGACGCCTGCGGCGGCAGCCGGTACAGCGAGGAGGCGCTGTCGTACACGGTGGCGGGCCGCACGATCGCGGAGGTGCTGGCGATGACGGCCGAGGAGGCCACGGGGCTGTTCGACCTGCCCGGCATCGGCGGGCTCGGCGCGCTGGGGCTCGGCTACCTGACGCTCGGGCAGCCGCTCAGCACGCTGTCCGGCGGGGAGCGGCAGCGGCTGAAGCTGGCGCACCGGATGCGCGAGCGCGGCCAGGTGTACGTCTTCGACGAGCCGACGACCGGGCTGCACATGGCCGACGTCGACACGCTGCTGGCCCTGCTCGACCGGCTGGTGGACGAGGGCGACACGGTCGTCGTCGTCGAGCACGACCTCGACGTGGTCAAGCACGCCGACTGGGTCATCGACCTCGGCCCCGAGGCGGGCCGGCACGGCGGCGAGGTGATCTTCGAGGGCACTCCGGCCGAACTGACCGAAGCATCCACCTATACCGCGAAATATCTGATCAAGTCACTCGATAGTCGTCATCCCGGGCGTCCAGCACGGCCATATGGCCCGGCAGGTGGCCGATCGCGTACTCCACGCCGCTCGCCATGACCGCCGCCTGCGGCGTCACCCCGCAGGCCCAGAACAGCGGCACCTCGCCGGGCCGCACCTCCACCGGGTCCCCGAAGTCGGGCCGGTCCAGGTCGAGGACGCCGATCGCGGCCGGGTCGCCGACGTGCACCGGCGAGCCGTGCACCCGCGGATACCTGCCGGTCACCTCGACAGCGGTCTCCACCAGCTCCTCCGGGACCGGCCGCATCGAGACGACGAGCGGGCCCGACAGCGTGGCGGTGGACTCGCACGGCACGTTCGTGCGGTACATCGGCACGTTCCGGCCCTGTTCCAGGTGCCGTACCGGGACCCCGGCGGCCAGCAGCGCCCCCTCGAAGGTGAAGCTGCAGCCGATGAGGAACGGCACGAGGTCGGCCCGCCACCGGCCGGTCACCTCGTCCAGGTCGGCCACCGGCTCGCCGCCCAGGTAGAGGCGGTAGCCGGGCAGGTCGGTCCGCAGGTCGCCGCGGAACAGGGTGGTCGACCAGGCGCCCGGCTCGCCCACGTCCAGGACGGGGCAGGCCTTGGGGTTGCGGTGGGCGAACAGCAGCAGCTCGTACCGCAGCCGGGCGGGCACGGCGATCAGGTTGGCCTGCGTCCAGCCGCGGCACCAGCCCGCCGTGGGCACCCGTTCACCGGCGCGGAAGCGCGCCCGCGCCTGCGCGGGGCTCAAGGTGGCGACGTCCACCCTTCGACACTATGGCGGCCGGTGCACGCGGTCCACAACGCGGCTATCGCGGTGTTTTCCGGGTAGCGGGCCGGTTGTGCGATTAGACGTCAACCTCCTCGACTACCTCCTCATCGCGGTCTACTTCGCCACCGTGCTCGCGATCGGGTTCGCCGCCCGCCGCCGGATCAGCTCCAGCCTCGACTTCTTCCTCGCGGGCCGGGGGCTGCCCGCCTGGATCACCGGGCTGGCGTTCGTGTCGGCCAACCTGGGCGCGATCGAGATCCTCGGCATGGCGGCCAACGGTGCCCAGTACGGCGCGATGACCGTGCACTACTACTGGATCGGCGCCGTCCCCGCGATGGTGTTCCTCGGCATCGTGATGATGCCCTTCTACTACCGCTCGAAGGTGCGCAGCGTCCCGGAGTTCCTGCGCAGGCGCTTCAACGGCGCCACCCAGCTGCTGAACGCCCTCATGTTCGCGGTCGCGCAGATCCTCATCGCCGGCGTGAACCTGTACGCGCTCGCCCTGGTCATGGAGGCCCTGCTCGGCTGGCCGCTACCGGTGTCGGTGGTCGTCTCGGCGCTGATCGTGCTCTCCTACATCACGCTCGGCGGCCTGTCCTCGGCGATCTACAACGAGGTGCTGCAGTTCTTCGTGATCCTCGCCGGGCTGATCCCGCTGACCGTGCTCGGCCTGATCAAGGTCGGCGGCGTGTCCGGCCTGTTCGACAAGGTGCGCCGGAGCGCGCTCGGCGAGGGCGGCCTGCACACCTGGGCCGGGACCGCGGGTTCCAACCCGATGCAGGCCCACTGGATCGGGATCGTCTTCGGCCTGGGCTTCGTGCTCTCCTTCGGCTACTGGACGACGAACTTCGCCGAGGTGCAGCGCGCCCTGTCGGCCAGGAACACCAACGCGGCCCGGATGACGCCGATCATCGCGGCCTTCCCCAAGCTGTTCATCCCGCTGGTCACGGTGCTGCCGGGGATGATCGCGCTGGTGCACTTCGGCGACCTGGGCAAGGGCCAGGACTACAACGACGCGATCCCGCTGCTCATGCGCGACCTGCTGCCGAACGGCGTGCTCGGCGTCGCGGTGACCGGGCTGCTGGCCTCGTTCATGGCGGGGATGGCGGCCAACATCAGCGGGTTCAACACGGTGTTCACCAACGACATCTGGCAGGCGCACGTACGGCCCGACCGCCCGGACGTCCACTACCTGAAGGTGGGACGCGTGGCGACCGTCGCCGGGGTGGCGCTCGGCGTGGGCACGGCGTTCATCGCGGCCGGCTACTCCAACATCATGAACTACCTGCAGGCGTTGTTCAGCTTCTTCAACGCGCCGCTGTTCGCGACGTTCGTCGTCGGGCTGTTCTGGCGGCGGATGACGCCGTGGGCCGGGTTCTGGGGGCTGCTGGCGGGGACGGCGAGCGCCTTCGCATCGTACTTCGCGTACAAGGCCGGGGTGGTGAACTTCGGCACCGAGCTGAACGCCAGCTTCTGGGGCGCGGGCGTGGCCTTCGTGGTGGACGTGCTGGTGTCGGTGATCGTCACGCTGGTCACCACGCCCAAGCCGGAGGCGGAACTGCGCGGCCTGGTGTACGGCCTGAGCGCCGTGGACCTGGAGGACGACGCCCTCGCCGGCGACCGGCGCTGGTACCGCTCGCCGGTGCTGCTCGGCACCGGCGCCGTCATTCTGGCCGCCCTCTTGTACGGAGTGATCCTGTGAGTGACATCCGGATGGTGATCGGCGGGCTGTTCCTGCTGTACGGGGTGATCCTGATCGTGGCGGGGGTGCTCGGGGACGTGGTCAATTTGTGGACGGGGCTTCCGATGGCCGTCTTCGGCGCCGCCTTCGTCGCCTGGGCCCGCATCCGCCCGATCTGACCCTCCCAACCCCTCCCCTGCCCGAGGCCCCTCTGAGCCCACTCCGGGCCCGTGCGGGGGCCGTCGGGGGCCGATGGTCCGGTTTTGTTCCGGGGGCTCGGCGCCGGCGCCGCTGTGGCACCGGCGCCGGAGCCGCCCGCGCCCGTTCTTGTGCTCGGCCCTCGCCCTCCGAACCCGGATCCGGTACGCGCCCCCGCCTCGGAACCTCGGCGTCCGACCTCAGCGTCAGTACTCGACCTCGAAAGTGTGGGGACCGAGGCCGTACCCGTCGCCACGCGGGACGACGTACCCCTGGCCCGCGAGGGTGGCCAGGCTTTCGCGCACCTCGTCCCCCTCCAGGCCGGTCGCCCGGATCACCGCCTCCAGGCCGGCCACGCCGTCGGACTCGATCGCCTGCGAGGCCACCGCCTCGTAGACGTGGATGTCGACGTCCGACAGTTCCTGCACGTCATGCCCCTCGGACATCAACGTTGCCTCGCCCCCTCCCGCAGCCGGGCCGGATCGACCTCGCGGTCGGGGAACCTGCGAAGGTATTCTGCCTCTAGCTCATTGGTACGGGAAGTGTGACGTGCCAGAGCATCGTCTGATCCATGGAAGAATGTGTCACTACGAGTGGCATGGAGTTGCCGCAGCTCGCGTACCACATCCTCGTCGCTGAGCTGGGCCGGATCTATTCCCATCGTCGTCATGGGTTCCCTCTACCCCAGACACCCCCGACAATATCTGTCACAATTCCTGACATATAGCCATTGTTTGGGAGCGATTCGTCGCCTTACCTTCCCGTTATGGACCTCGAGCTCAGGCACCTCAGGATCGTCCGCGCGGTAGCGGACGCGGGAAGTGTGAGCAAGGCCGCGTCCCTGCTCGGGCTGGCGCAGCCGGCCCTCACCGCCCAGCTCAAACGTATCGAGAGGGTGCTCGGCGGCGCCCTGTTCGAACGTGACCGTCACGGGGCCCGGCCCACGCGACTCGGCGAGCTGGTTCTCGCCCGGGCGCGCGTGCTGCTCCCCGCGGCAAAGGAACTGCAGGACGAAGCCGTACGATTCGCCCACACCCCCTCCCCCGGCTTCCGCATCGGCGCCACCAACGGCCCGATACTCGGCGGCCTGGTCGACCGGCTGGCCGCGGAGCGCACGGTCACCACGTTCACGTCCTGGTCAACGCACGAGCTGATCAACATGGTCGAGCTCGGCCGCCTCGACTACGTGCTGACCGGCGCCTGCGGCGACTCCGGCACCCCCACGGGAACGCTCCTGTGGGAGACGATCAGCCTCGACCCGGTCTTCTGCCTCGTCGGCGAGGACCATCCGCTCGCCAAGGAGAAGGAGGTGGAGCTGGCCGACCTGGCCGGCGAACAATGGGCGGTCACGCCCGGCGACGGCTGCTTCGCCGACTGCTTCGCCATGGCGTGCGCACGGGCCGGATTCACCCCCGAGACGATCTACGAGACGGACGTGCCGACCTGCACCCACCTCGCCCAGGTGGGCCGCGCCGTGGTGCTCTGCCAGGCGACCCACCAGGCCCTGCCCGGGCTGGCCATGGTCCCGCTCTCCGGCGCGCCGCTGCGCTGGCGGCAGCTCCTCGGCCGCCACCCCACCGCCCCCGACGCCACCTGGGTCGTCGCCCAGGCCAAACAGGCGCACACCGAGGCCGTACGTCGCAGTCCGGTCTACTCCGATTGGCTCGTACGCAACCCGGCGTACGGCACCGCTCCATAACACCCTGATAGGAGGGAAGTAGTACTCCTCGTCTCCCGGGCCCGCCGTTAACGTGGCGTGGCGACACCCCCGGCGGCAAGGAGACAACCAGCTCGACCCGCCGGCGCTGATCGCGAACGCGATCGGCGCATCAGCCATGTCCACCGAACGCCGCCGACGTACGCCCAGAAGAGCCCCGGCGCCCTGGCGACCCCGCCGACACCCACGTCCACCTCATCGACGAGCCCACCTCCGATCGGGCCCCCGCACCCCGCACCCCGGCCCCCGGGGACCCACCTCCAGGCGAGGCACTACTCCACCTGGTACTCCCACCCCTCCTGCCACGCGAACGGCGCATCCACCAGATCCTCCAGCGGAGTCCCCTCCAGCAGGTTCTGCAACGCCCACCGATTGGCCGAATGGGACACCACCAGCACCGTGGCCCCCTGCCACTCCTCCCGCAGCTCCCCCAGGAATGCGGCCGTCTCCGCCACGACCTGCCGATAACTTTGCCCACCAGGCCAAGGCGTGTCGATGTGCCCCCTGCGCAGGGCCGCGACCTCGCTCACGGGCCGCCCGTTGTAACTGCCGTAGTCGCACTCCCGGAGCCGCGCGTCGAGCCGGACCTCCTTCCCGCCCCCGAACGCCACCTCCACCGTCTCGACCGCCCTGCGCAGATCGGAGCAGTAGACGACGTCCACTCCCCGCCTCCGCATCCCGAGCTCGGCGGCCAGCTCCCGCCCCCGCTCGGACAACTCCCCGGGAAGCCACCCGGTGGCAACCCCGATCTCGTTGTCCACAGTGATGGAATGGGTCTCGTACACCACTTTGACCGCCATGACGGCACCGTACCTCCGCCCTCAAGCCCCCTCATTCCGCCCACAGCAAACACGACCCGTAACCGAGACCCGAATATGATCGACACGACTCCACCAACCTTGCCGGGCATGGAATGATGTCCGCGGGACACCGTCCCCGTCCGGCCGTGCGACACCCGGATCCGATGCTCTAGCCTTGACATGCGCGAGCCTCACCAAGATCCACCCGCCGCACACCGCACGCCACAACTGAATCCAGGGGCGGTAGCTCAGCCGGTCAGAGCATCGGACTCATAATCCGTGGGTCGTGGGTTCAAGTCCCACCCGCCCTACCACGCCCACCTGCGGCTTCACGCGGATCCGTAGTCGCGTCAGCCGATCGTGAGTCACGGTGAGCCACATGTGAGTCACGTCGCCTCCCTAGGCTTGCCGATCTTCCGGCCAACGTAGTCCGGCCACTTCCCCGCGCCGCCAGGCCGTCTCCAACGAGCCGTCCACACCACCGGATGCGTCCGCACCGGCGCGGGCAACCGGACGCCCTGCGCCGGATCGACGGCGATCAGGTCCTCACGTACCGCGCGCGGTTCAGCGCCGCCCGCAACGTCGCCCGGATCCGCTCCGGCGCCTTCGACAGCCTGGGCCATCACCGCCAGGCCCTCGTGGCGGTGCATGAGCAGGCCGTCGACGCGGTCGTCGACCTCAGGCGCAACGAGGCCCACGGCCAGGACTCGCTGTTCGGCGAGCGCGGCCGGAGCAGCGCGTTCTCGACCGCGATCCCGCAGGGCGAATGGGACCACGCCACCATGCTCGCCCTCGAACGCGAAATGCTCGGCCTGTACGTCAGCAGCCATCCGCTCGACGGAGCCGAACACGTCCTGGACGCCAACCGCGACACCACCATCGCCGAGCTGCAGTCCTCCGGGGCGGCAGGACGCGACCGTCCGCGTCAGCGGCATCGTCTCCGGTCTGCAGCGCAAGATCACCAAGCAGGGCAGCCCCTGGGCGATCGTCACCCTCGAAGACCACGACGCCGCCGTCGAGTGCCTCATCCTTCCCAAGACCTACACCCTGTACGGCGAAGCGCTCCACCCCTTGCCCGGATCGACGAACGCCACATCAGCCGACGCCTGCGCGCGTAAGCCGCCGTGCCGTCGTCGAACACCGTCGGATGCGCCTCGCGGAGCGGCCGCTTCTTGTCCGGCCCTGGCCGCCTGTCGTGTATGGCCGGCGAGGACGACGCGTCCAATGCCGCCCAGCTGGAGACCCATCCCAGCCACGCTCGCCGCCGGCCCGGCAGCCGCCCGGTCGGAAGGCTGTCACGCCCGGAGACGAAAATCTGTAGTGGTGGTGGTAGACATTCGCGAGTGCGGGCATTATGGTTTCTGACATCGCAAGAAACGGATCCACCGGGCAGCGAAGTAGTTCCTTGGCATCACGACGAACTGCCCGCAGCAAGACGAAGTCAGAGGTTGACGGCAGAAGGTCGGACGTGACGGGCCAGCGCAGTGGATAGGGGCCCTGATCGTGGACGCGCTGCCGAAGGTGAAGTTGGCAAGTGATCCGGAAGAGAAGAAGAAGGGAGTGTTGACGCCATCGGGATCGCCCGTTGCCGGCCGAAGTTCCGCCGCTCGGGTACCGCAGTTCCACGGGATTGGAAGGTGGTCTACGGTCACGCATCCGCGATCCGCGCATCACCGCCGCTGTCTGCGGCGGATGCGCACAACAGTAAGCCGGCCGGATGGCCGGTAGATGGTGTTGAACTCTTTCGGGGCCCCGGCGCAACAGGCGCCGGGGCCCCTGTACGCGTGACGAGAAGGGAATATATGGATCAACGTCGCTCGGCTGCCGAGGGTGACACACTGGCTCGCGGCAGGATTACGAAAACAACGGCCGAACGCACGGCCGAAGACCGCTTCGACGATGAGGATTACCCCGCCTACAGCATGGGCGCTGCCGCCGAAATGCTCGGCGTCACCCCCACGTTCCTGCGGGCCCTGGGCGCCGCCCACCTGATCGAGCCGAAACGCTCCGGCGGCGGCCACCGCCGCTACTCCCGTTACCAACTGCGCCTGGCCACGCGTGCCCGAGAACTCGTCGATCAGGGCACTCCCGTGGAAGCAGCCTGCCGGATCATCATCCTGGAAGACCAGCTCGCCGAGGCGCTGCGGATCAACGCCGAATACGAACGCGAGCGCGCCGCCGGAACCTAGCGGCCGACGCCGCCCCCTGCGGCCTGGTCTCCGACTGCGCTGACCAGGCCAACTGCCGGTCGGCGACGAGCGTCGGATGCCGATGCTCGGCCAGTACCCGGGGAGCGGTGGCCTGCATGCCCAACAGCACCTCGCGCTCATCAGCCTTGGCACCGCTCAGCGCGAACAGCACCGGCAACCCGCCCAGGGTGCACACCAGGTGCAGGCGAAGCCCCCAGAAGTAGCGGGAATGGGAGGCACAGTAGCCGTACTCGGCCCACCCGGCCAGGACGCTGCGCCGCGCGGTCTCCGCCGAGCGGCCGCACTCCACCGGAGTGGAGTCGGCCACCCCCACCTCATCACTCCACAGCGAGGTGTCGCAGGCCAGGAACCGGATCACCGCCGCCACCAGGGGGATCGACGTGCGCAGCCGCTTGCCGTAACCCGACTGCTGAGGCAGGCAGGGGAACATGCCACGCAGTTCGGCGTGCGCGTACCGCAGCCGGCGGCGCTCACAGTGGTAGCCCAGCAAGGCCGACAGCACCGCCAATGTCACCAGCTCGGCGTCACTCAACCTCGGCACGTTGCCCACTCGGGGCCGCCATGGGGCCAGTTCCGGCGCACTCTTCAGCAGATCGTCGACCCTCACATGGAGTGCGGTTGCGAGGGTGTCCAGCCCGGACATGCGGCGACGGGGCCCGGTTTGCGCTGCTGGCGAGGGCATGGAACATGCCGTCCTGGCCGTCGGATCAGCGATCACGCTGTGGTGGGGGCCGGGGATGTCTTGGATGTGCACGGTGGGCCGGCGGTGAAGGCCTCGCAGCGCGAACACCGACAGTACGCCCCAGTACACCCGTTGGCGGGGCCGGCGCTGTAGACCATCGCCACGGTGGCGGCGCCGTATGCATCCCTGCACCAGGAGGGATCTTGTCAGTAGAGGAAGATCGCTCCTATGAACACCGACAACTTCCGTGCGCTGTCTGTTCGAGCCGGCGGAGCGGTCGATGCCGAGGCCCTCGTCATCCTTGATTCGGTCGCGAGATCCGATGGAGGCGAGCGGCGCGGCAGCATCGAACGTTGGTGTCGCGACGGGTCCGTCCTTGTGGCCGGCACTCCGGCCGGCCTGGTCGGCTACTGCGTCGTCGAGTACACCTTCTTCGAGCAGGGTTTCGTGACGATGCTTATGGTGGCTGAGCCCGCCCGGGGGCATGGCGCCGGCGAGAGGCTACTGCGCGCCGCAGCAGCTTCATGCCGGACCGCGAAGCTGTTCACCTCAACGAACCTGTCCAACCATCCCATGCAGAGGCTGCTCCAGCGGGTCGGCTGGCGGCCGGTAGGGATGGTGCACGGCCTCGATGAAGGTGATCCTGAGGTCTTCTACCTCCGTACGCTTCCGAGCACCGAAAGTGCGGAGTAATTCCGACAGTGCACGGATGTCCTGGGCGTTGGCGGGCGCACACCTTGGAGCGGGGCGTCCTGACGGCCCCGGATGAGAGATGGGACGTGGCGGTACGCCCCCTGACCTGCTTGCCCACTGTCATTGATCAACGCGCCAACCTTGTACGGCGACCAGGATCCGGTCTATCCGCTCGGCCACGGCGAGACCCTGGCTGCCGCGATTCCAGGAGCGGTACTGCACGTCGTGCCAGGATGGAGCATGTCCTGACTTCACCCGGCCTGCCCGGGGAGGTCGCCGACCTGATCCGACCGTGATCGCCTTGCGGAGGCGGGCTGTGCCTATGGGCAGGGGTGCGGTGAGCCGTCTTTCGATGGTGGCGCCCCTGAGGACCGAGTGGCGTCAGTACCGGGCCCCCTCCACCGCCACATCCTCGACGTGCTTGTGCTTCGCCCAGCCGGTCAGACACGCGATCTCTGTCGCACTCGATACCACCGACGACGTCCGGCCAGGCGGTAGTACGGGCCCGCGCTGGACGCCGCCTGACGGATCCGGGCGCGGTGGATTCTGGACGCAGACGACGACCTTCCATGGCCGTGTCCGGCGCCTTGATCCAAGAGGGTGTCGCCGAACTTTGATCTTGCTCTCGCCAGGTGGTTCGGCTGAGACCCGTCACGTCAGGAGGTGGCGCCAGCGGCCGGCTGACTCCATGATGTCCAGGCTGACGTGCTCCAGGTACGCCGCCGTCTTGGCCAGCCGTCGCCCCACGGGGCTGTCGAGCCCGTACGTCTCCGCCGCCGCCGTCGCGGCCCGCACTGTCTCGAGCGTCCGCCGCTCGCTGATCATGATCGCGTGGTACCAGGCCTCGTCGTCGATCACGTAGATGTCGCGACGCCGCCGCGGATCGCGCTCGCGACGGACGAATCCCTGCTGGGCCAGGAAGTTCACGGCCACGGAGACGGAGGCCGGGCTGACCTTCAGCCGGTGGGCCAGTTCGGCGGCGGTGCGCCTGCCGTCCTCGGCCAGCATCAGGTCGTGGTGCACGCGCGCGGCCGTCCTCGGCATCCCCGCTCTGACCACCATTTCGATGATCTCCTGTTCCATCGTGGCGACCGGCGGTGTGGCCTCGAGCGGAGGGGCCGGTGTGCCGCGCCGGGCCCGCTGGATCGTCGCTTGGTGTGCCTGCTGGGGCCGATAGCCGGCGGGGCCGCCGTTGCGTGCGAGCTCCCGGGTGATCGTCGAGGTCGGCCGGTCGAGCCGCCTGGCGATCTCGCGGTAGGAGAGTCCGTCAGCGAGTCCGGCCGCGATGCGCTGGCGGTCCTGCTGGGTCAATCGTCGTCCTGGCATGCCGCCAGTGTTGCCTTAGCCGCCATTCATTGCAACATGGTGTTGCTTTCGAGCGCAGGGTCATTGCGTCTAATTTGTGGCCATTTACCTGGGAAAACGTTGTTCCTCGGATTGACCCATCTCTGAATGCAACGTAGCTTTCAAGCTGCGCAAGACACGTACTATCGCGTAGCGAGGAGTGGTCATGGATCAATCTCTCCATACCGTCAAGAGCACCAGGGTGCGGAGGCCGCGGGTCTCCCCGCGAGTGGCGGTCACGGCGCTGGCGGCCGCGCTGCTGGCCGGGGCGGCCGCCCCGGCCGTGGCCGCCGCGGACAGCAAGGCCGTGCCGAAGGCCGCTGCCGGACAAGACCGCCCGGAACTGCAGAAGGCCATCCAGGCGTTCGTCGATGCCGGCTTCCTCGGGATGCAGGCGCGCGTGAACGATGAGCGGGGCGAGTGGGTCGGCAGCGCCGGGCAGCGCAAACTGGGCGCGAGCGCCAAGCCGCCGACGAACGGGCACTTCCGGATCGGCAGCGCCACCAAGCCCTTCATCGCGACCGTGGTACTGCAACTGGTGGCCGACGGCAAGATCGGACTGGATGCGCCGGTGGCGGACTACCTGCCCGAGTTCGAGCTGGACCGGCGGATCACGGTGCGGATGCTGCTGCGGCACACCAGCGGGTTGTACGCCTACACCGGCGAGTTCCGCCCTGACGGTTCGGTCGAGCCGGGGATCCCCGCGGCGGGCAAGGAGTGGGTGGACAAGCGGTTCAAGACCTACCAGCCGGAGGAGCTGGTGCGCTTCGCGATGTCCAGGCCGGCGCGGTTCGACCCGGGAAAGGGCTGGAGCTACTCCAACACCAACTACACACTGGCCCAGCTGCTGATCGAGAAGGTCACCGGCCACTCGATCGCCGAGGAGATGAAGCGACGGATCCTGCGGCCGCTCAAGCTGCGAGGCACCGTGGTGCCGGGCACCACGGATCTCCCCGCCCCGCACGCCCACGGCTACTACCGCTACCAGGACGAGGGCGGCCAGTGGAAGGTGGTCGACGTCACCCGCCAGAACCCCTCCCTGCAGGCCGGCAACGGTGACATGATCTCGACCACCAAGGATCTCCACACGTTCTTCTCCGCGCTGAACGGCGGCAAGCTCCTGCCGGCCCGGCTGCTGGCCGAGATGCGCGAGCCGCACCCGAAGAGCGCCGGCATCTTCGGCAGTTACGGCCTCGGGATGTACGTGCAGGACCTGGGTCCGGGCTGCGGCATCGTCCTCAACCACAACGGCAGCGCCACGGGGGGCTACTCGACGGCGATGCTCAGCACGCCCGATGGAAAGAAGACCTTGACCGCTTCGATCACCTTCGGGGACGTCGCACCCGACCTGGCACAGGCGTTCTCGAAGGCGCTGCCGAACCTTCTCAGGCAAGTGTTCTGCGGCGGGCAGGCCGGGTTGGCCGACGAGGCCACACCGGCTCCGTAGACGGGGCCGAGCACCCTGGACCCGTACACCTCGAAGGCGGGACCCGTTTCGGGAGGCAGAGAGATTGGTAACGGAATCCGGCGTTCGCGGCGTTCCCGCTGGTCAACGAGCCGAGCGTCTCCCTGTCGCCGAACGCGGCTCACGCCGGATTCCGTTCGGTTGCACAGCGCGACATCGATCTCCCTACAGTCACGTCAGATGGCGCTGATCCGCTGGAGGTTCGGCCGAGGCCGAGCTGGCGGGCAAGGTGCGGGCATGCTGCTGCTTCACGATCTCGCGTGCCGGCGCAGGATGGTGTCCGGGCGGACGACAAGCCGCAGCCGACGCAGGACCGCTCGGGGCGGTGAGGTCAGGAGCGCGGCCAACGATCACATATCGGCAGTAGCCGCAGTGCGGCGAACGCGTTCGTGACGGTGAAACACGCCGGGCGAAGAAGCACGAACGATCATCATGCCGCTCGGAGTTTCCTGCCTGGAGGGGTGGAGACCGCCTCTGCCAGTCCGGGCTTCGCAAGGCCATGACCTGGCCGGACGCGATTGTCGGCAGGCGCAGAACCGCCTGTGGCGCTTCAGGGCGACCCGCCCCCCCGGTCCCCCGCCGCTACCGGCCGCTCACCGACCTTCGATGAACGCACGGCTACGGCCGCGCCTTGCGGATGCCTCTTGCGGCTCGATGCTCGCATACGTATATTCGTCTACGAGTAATCGTGTGCGAGTGAGGAGGTGATGAGGATGGCCGAGCGGCGACCGGTGAGGAATCTGCTGGCGCTGGCCGTGCTCACCATCGCCGTCCAGCGGCCCATGCATCCCTACGAGATGGCCTCCGTACTGCGGGCCCGGGGCAAGGACCAGGACATGCCCATCAAGTGGGGCTCGCTCTACACCGTCGTACGGAACCTCGCCAAACACGGACTGCTGGAAGCGGTGGAGAGCGGCCGGCAGGGCGCCCGCCCCGAACGGACCGTCTACCGCGTCACCGAAGCCGGACGCCGCGAGGCCGAGGACTGGACCCGCGAACTGCTGTCCACCCCCCGACGGGAGCCGTCGTCGTTCGAGGCCGGGCTGTCGGTGATGGGCGGGCTCCGTCCCGACGAGGTCGCAACGCTGCTACGGCGGCGGTCGCGGCTGCTTGCGGAACGCATCGAGGACACCCGCCGGACCCTGGCGGAGGAGCGGGGCGAAGTGCCCAGGCTCTTCCTCATCGAGTCGGAGTACGCGCTGGCGATGCTGGAGGCACAGGCCGCCTGGGTGCGCTCGCTGCTGACGGAACTGTCCGAGGGCACGTTCCCCGACCTGGACGCCTGGCGCGCCTTCCACACGACCGAAGAGTGAAAGATCCCGGCGGCGGTGCTGCAACACCACCGCCGGGAGACCTCGGGAACCGAAGAAACCGCGAAGCGGAGCCCCGGCCACGAGATACCACGAACAACGATAGCCGGGCTCCCTTCCCGTACCGCAACGAAGGGAAGCCATCATGACCACGACCACCATCGGCTCGGTGACGTCGGCCGACGGCACCACGATCGGCTACCGCGAGATCGGGCATGGCCCCGGCCTGGTGATCCTGCACGGCGCCATGCAGACGGGAGACAGCCAGCTCGAACTGGCCGAGGCCCTGTCGCAGGACTTCACCTGCTACCTGCCCGACCGTCGCGGCCGCGGCCGCAGCGGTCCCGTCGGCCCCGGCTACGGCCTGCACCGGGAGGTGGAGGACCTGGAGGCGCTGATCGACGCCACCGGCGCACGCCGCGTCGCGGGCGTGAGCTCAGGCGCGATCATCACGCTGCGCACCCTGCTCGTCCGCCCCGATCTGGACAGCGCCGTCGTCTTCGAGCCGCCGCTCTTGACCGACGGGTCGGCCCCGGCCGCCTGCCTGCCCCGCCTCGACCGGGAGATCGCCGAAGGCCGGACCGCGGCGGCGCTCGTCACCGGCATGAAGGCCGCCCGGCTCGGGCCGCCGATCTTCCAGGTCCTGCCGCGCCGGGTGCTCGAACTGCTGACCGGCCTGATGCTGAGGAGCGAGGGCAAGGACGCCGTGCCCGGCGGGCCACCGACGTTCGAACAGCTCGCTCCGACACTGCGCCAGGACATCCGGCTGGCCGCGGACGCGTCGGGCGACCTGACCGAGTACGGGACGGTACGGCCCGAGGTGCTGCTGCTCGGCGGCAGCAAGAGTCCCGCCTACCTGCGTGCCGCCCTGGAGCGGCTGGAACGGGTCCTGCCGCACGCCCGGCGCACGCTCCTGGAAGGGCTCGACCACAGCGCCACCGCGAACGCCGCCCAGCGCGGTCGCCCCGAGCGCGTGGCCGCGGTGATCCGCCACTTCTTCGGCCCCGGACGCGACGGTTCATGAACCACTGCCCGCACCCCACCGCCTGAGACCGTCCGGACCAGCCACTCGCGGGTCCGGTCCGACCCCCCTCGACGTTGAGGAAAGGGCATGGCCAGGCGTGCCTGAGCCGCGTGGGTGTCCGACGGCCGACCCTGGAGCAGTGCGATGCGCGACGCAGAGCCGCCGGCCGGATCCCGGGCGACCCGTCCGGCTCCAAGGAGCCGGACGGGAAGCTGGGAGAGGTCAGGAGATGGTGAGGGTGCCGTTCGTGTTGCGGGCGCAGGTGACGATCGTGCGGGGCGCCGCGGCCAGGGCGCCGGTCAGGCACTGGCCGAGGACCGTGTGGCCCGCGGCGTTGGGGTGCCACGACTCCTGGCAGGTCTGGAAGTAGGTGACGCAGGTGTTCGCCGCCCGCTGGATGCCGATCTTGTCCCAGCCGGACAGGCTCGTGATGAACGTGCCGGACGGCCCGTCCTGCACCCGGACCGGCGTCGCCAGCGCGCCCGCCGGGCTGTCGGGGTTCTCGCAGAGCCTGGCCCCGTCGAAGGCCTTCTGGACGTCCAGCACGCGCAGGTCGGCCGCCGGGCGTTCGGCCGCCAGCGTGGCGTACGCGTTCTTGACCAGGGAGCCGAGGTTCTGGGAGAACACGTGTCCAGGGGCGAGGCTCGCACGGTGGATCGGGCACCCGGCGGCGTAGCGCTCGGCGCCGAGGGCGCGGAACTTGTCGCGGGTGTCGGTGCGGCCGTCCTCGTCGTAGTACTGCGGGGCGACGTCGGGCGGCAGCGGGTTGGTGTAGGTCTGCAGAATCACCTGGTGGGTGCCGTCGGCGTCGATCTGGTCGAGGGTGTCGAGGATCTGGCGCAGGGCCGCGGCCGTCTCGGTGGTGGCGGCGGCGACCTCGGTGTCGGTGGCCAGGTCCGAGGCGGTGCAGGGTTTCTGCGGCACCTCGCCCTTCAGATAGGCCCAGAACTCCCACCAACCCGTCCAGGCGTCGGCGATGAAGCGGTTGGCGCACAGCGTGGCCACGTCGCCGAAGGTGAACTGGGTGTTGTTGGAGCCGAGTCCGACGAGGACGACGTCGATGTCGTGCGTCTGCGCGAGGGTGCGCAGCTGATCGAGTTGCGAGGCGACGGTGCGGCCCTCGTCCCGGGCGCTGGCGGGGTTGGCGATGTCGGCGGGCTGGGCGCCGGAGCACGCGAGGTTGAACCGTTGCTGGATGCCCGGGAGCGACGCCTTGAACACCGAGGCGTTCGCCGACCGGTGACAGAAGTAGGCGTTGCTGTTGGCCGCCGACCAGCCGGGGAAGGCCTGCGCCGTACCGGAGGCGTCGACGACGGGCTGGTAGTCCCCCGCGCCCTCCCCGCTGATGAAGCTGTCGCCGAGCGCTACGGCGGTGGTGGGCAGGGCCGCCTGCGCCGGTCCACTCTGCACGGCCTGGATGCCCGCCGCGCTCACCAGGAGCATGACAACCGCGGCGGCACGCTGGAGGAACCCCACAAGCGCCTCATTTCCTACTAAATAAGTACGAAATTCGCATATGTGGATCACAACATGCCGGACCAAGGGCGTCAACATGCCCGCCCCGGCAGGAGCATCCTCACCGCCGATCCGGGCCGCTCTCCCGGCATTTGCCATGGTGTGAGGCCCTGTGCGCGCACAGGGCCTCACCGGCGCTCATCGCACGACGTGGACCCGCAGGGTCGAACCGGCCTTGAGGGTGGCGGGCTGGGAGAGGTTCACGGTCAGGCGCTGCCCCTCGGCGGTGGCGGTGGCGGTCACGGGCCTGCCGTCGAGGTACGCCTTGACGTGCTTGGGCGTCCCGGCCGCCGCCAGCTCCAGGTCGACCGTCCGCACCGTCGCGGTGCCGTACTTCAGGGTGAGGACGTCGTTTTGGGTGACACCGGCCCGCTTCTGGGCGAACGTGCCCCAGGCGGCCCCGGTGCTGAAGAAGGAGCGGTGGTCCTCCGGCTTCCAGGTCGGGGCGAAGGTCACCTTCTGGGCGGGCCCGTCGAAGGTGAAACCCTGCATCGCGGTCAGCAACGACCAGGACGAGAGGGTCCTGCCATACCATTTGCCGCATTCGTCGTCACCGAACGGGCTGCCGGTGCCGTCACCCGTCGAGCACGGGTCCGCGCTGATGTGCTCGGTCCTGGCCCGGCCGTCGTAACGGTCGGAGACCGCCTTGACCACGCGCAGGCCCTCGTCGAGCAGGCCGCGCTGGAGCATCAGCGCCGCCGCCGAGTACTCGAATCCGGACATGACCTCGTCGAAGTAGAGCGGGCTGTTGCCCGGCTTGGGGTTCTTCGGCCAGGTCATCATCTGCAGGCCGGCGTCGGTCTCCTCCACGTACTGCCGGAACTGGTGGCTGTCGTCGTAACCGAGGAAGTGCTCCTTGAAGTTGTAGCGGAACAGGTTCCTGGCGGCCGTGGTGATGTCCGCGGACGGGTAGATGTCGCCGAGGCCGAGCTGGGTGGACCACCACTGGCCGAGCAGCATGTCGATCTCGACGCCGTCGCCGTAGGAGTGTCCCTGGGTCGAGTAGACCTCGTGGAAGTACTCGCCGTTGAAGAACCGCTCGCTCTGCTTCGTCCGGCCGGAGGCGTAGATCGCGTCGTAGCCGGCCCTGGCCGTGCCGTCGCCGGCGAGTTCGGCCATCTTGGCCGAGGCGTTGACGGCGGCCAGGTAGAGCGAGCCGAGCCAGGATCCGTCGCCGGTCTCGCCGCCGTCGAGCGTGGTGTTGTGGATGCCGGTCAGCACGCCGTCCCGGTCGGGGTCGGCCTGGGCGACCACGTACTCCATCGCCGACTTGATCTTCGGCCAGTTCGCCGTCAGCCAGGCCCGGTCCGTGGTCTGGTAGGTCCGGTACGCCGAGAGGATCACGCCGGTCTGCCCGTCGAGGGTGAAGGTGGCGTCACTGTCGAACCGCATGGGGATCTTGCCCGCCGCGTCCATGTTGTCCAGCCACTGCTGGGTCCAGCGCTGCCCGACCTCGGGCCACAGCCACGCCTGGCTCTGGGCGTAGTGGAAGACGTGGGTGGGCATGCCCGGACAGCAGCCCCAGCCTTCACGGGCGCCGAAGAAGCCGTTCTTGGCCCACCACACGGTCGGGGTGTGCAGCAGCGCGGTGGCCGAGGTGACCCGGTCGAGCAGGTACTGCGGCAGGTTCGAGTCGTAGACGGTGTCGTGGTAGAGCCTCGTCCGGCCGACCAGCCGGTCGAGATTGTCCTTCACGTAACCGGCGACGGCGTCGGCGCCGGTCCACCAGTTCTCGTACTGCCGGCCCGGGCCGCCGTTGAAGTTCTGGGCGTCGGGGAAGTGCCAGCTCAGCACGACGGGGATGGTCTTGGACGCACCGGGCTGGAGCGTCACCGTGGCCGCCAGCGCGCCGTCCACGGTGGTGTTCGCCGCCGGGCTGCCGGCGTCGGCGGGGCCGGTGAGCGTGCCGTCGTCGGTGAGGTCGTCGTGCAGGGCGTCGAGCGTGGTCCAGGCGGCGGTGCCGGTGACGCCGCCGGTCAGCGCGGCGAGGTTCATGCCGCCCGCGCCCTGCTTGCCGGTCATGCGCAGGTTCCTGCCGTCGACCACGGTGCGGTTGTCCCCGTAGCCCGCCACGACCCGGTGGTTCGCGCCGCCGATCGTGTCGTAGCCGTTGAAACCGACCGCGTTCTGCTGCGCGGCCAGCACCGACACCTCGGCGGGCCGAGTGCCCGAGTTCTTGACGGTGATGTTGTAGATCGCCGTGGGGATGGCCGAGTCCTTGACGTCGCCCGGGATCATCGGGTTGAGGACCTCGGTGGAGACCTCGACCGGCAGCGACTCGTCCTTGTACTGATAGTTCAGGATCGGATACTCGCCCTGCTGGGTGAGCGACTTCATCGGCTCGAACGCGCCCACCCCGGTCGTCTGCAGCGCCCGCACCACCGGCCGTCCGCCCGCGGCCTTGGCGCGTACCGCGAAGAAGCTGTTGGGCAGCTTGCCCTTCTGGTAGGTGTCGGACTCAAGATGCCAGCCGCCGCGGCCGAGGTTGTTGAAGATCCACCAGGTCGGCCGGGCGCCTGTGCCGTCGTGCACGATGCCGGCCGAGCCGAGCGGGCCCACGGGGAAGCGGGTGTCGGTGAGGTTCCGTCCCGCGTAGGTGACCGTCTCCCCTCGCGCCCGCAGGTCGGCGTACGGCCGGGCGTAGGCGTACACCTTGCCGGACTCGGCGCCCGACGAGAGCGAGGACACGGCGTAGTAGTAGGCCGTGTCCGGGCCGGTCGTCCCGTCGGTGAAGCTCGTCCCCGAGACTTCGCCGAGCCTGGTGAAACCGGAGTCGCGCTCGGTGGAGCGGTAGACCGCGTAGACGGCTCCGCCGATGGCGGGGTCCCAGGTCAGCGTCGTCCGGCCGGCCGTGCGGGCCACCCGTACCTCGCCGGGGGTGGCGGGCAGGTCGTTGCGGATGTCGTCGACCGTGATGTGGCCCCAGCCGCCGGTGGAGTCGTCCACCACCTTGATGATCGCGCGTCGGCCGATGTGCGCGGACACGTCGAGCAGGCGCCGGGCCATGACTTCGGCGCTGTTGCCCCGGGCGGCGGCGAGCTCCTGTCCGCAGCCGTCGGGCCTGGTCTCGTCGTAGGCGCAGACCGCGACGTAGGTGTTCGCGCCGCTGCCGCCGCCGACCAGCATGGAGACGACCGGCTGGGCGATGGTGAACGCCCCGGAGACGACCACGCCGCGGTAGCCGTCGTCCGGCGTCTGGGTGGGGCTCTCCAGGGTGGACAGGTGGTAGGCGCCCTCCCTGTTGTACGGCCTGCTGTCGTTGTGGTTGACGGCCCGGCCGGTGACGAGCTGACCGAAGGAGCCCGAGACGATCCGCCAGCCCGCGGGCAGCGTGCCGCTCTCGAAGTTCTCGGTGAAGGCGTCGGCGGCCTGGGCGGGGATCTCGACGACGACGGCGGGCAGGGCCAGCAGGCCGCCGACGGCCAACGTGATGAGTCGTCCGGATGGTGAGCGCATGGGTGTTCTCCTGAGGGGGTCGCCCGTCGATCAGTCGCAGGTGGTCTTGTAGATGAACTTCGCGACGTCGGGCTGGGTCATGTTGTCCTTGGTCAGCACGACGAACGGCGTGGAGATCTTGGGGGTGGTCGTCTCGCCCTTCAGCGCGGCGACGGCCTGGGTGACGGCGTCCACGCCCATCTGCAGCGGCTGCTGGACGATCAGCGACTCGACCACGCCGTTCCTGACGTCGTCCAGGATGGGGTCGGAGGTGTCGAAGCCGACGATGTGCACCGCCCCCGACTTGGACGCGTTCTGCACGCCGGTGGCGACCCCTTCGACCTCCTGCGTGCTGACCGCGAACACCCCGGCCAGGTCGGAGTTGGCGGCGAACACGGCGGCGAACTTGGACGTGGCCGTCGCCGGCTGGCTCTCGCTGTACTGCGGGCCCAGGTAGGTGATCCCCGCGTGCTTGCCGATCTCGTCCTCGAAGCCCTTCTGCCGGGCGTCGGTCGTGGAGATGCCGGGCTTGGCGCCCATCACCATGACCTTGCCCTTCTCGCCGACCTGCTTGGCGAGAGTCTGCGCGGCCAGCACGCCGCCCGCGTAGTTGTCGGAGGCGATCTGCGAGACCGCGAGGGTCGCGTCGTCGGCGACCGAGTCGGCGAAGACCAGCTTGATGCCGGCCGCCTTGGCCTTGCTCAGCGCCGGGACCATGGCCTCCCCCGCCATCGGCGAGATGACGATCGCGTCGGGCTTCTGCGCGATGACGCCGTTGAGGATCGGGGTCTGGCTCTGCGGGCTGTAGTCCTTGCCGCCCTGCGCGTCGAACTGCACGCCGAGCTCTTTGGCGCGCTCCTGCGCGCCGCAGGTCAGCGAGGTGAAGAACGGGTTCCCCGCCATCCCCTGGACATATGTGATCTTGTACGGCTCGGCGCCGCCGGCCGCCGGTCCGCCGGTGTCGGAGCAGCCGGCGACCAGGGCGAGGACCGCGGCCGACAGTGACAGGACGCTTGTGCGCATGCTGACATGACCTCTTCTCGAAAGGGGGGTGTCTCTCGTCCGGGACGAGGGGGTTACGACTTCTCGCGCGACTTGCGCTTGAGCTGGTCGATGTAGACGGCGAGGACGAGGACCACGCCGATCGCGACCTCCTGCCAGAAGGTCTGCACCTTGAGGATGACGAAGCCGTTCTGCAGCACCGCGGGGATGAAGACGCCGATCACGGTTCCGGGGATGGTGGCCACGCCCCCGAACAGGCTGGTCCCGCCGAGCACCACGGCGGCCACGGCCTGGAGGTTGTCGGTGGAGTGGCCGGCGATGTTGGCGCTGGCGAACAGCGCGAGGTCGAGGAAGCCGGCCACCCCGGCGAGCAGCCCGGCCAGGCCGTACACCTTGATCAGGTGCAGGTCGACGTTGATGCCCGACCGGCGGGCCGCCTCGGCGCCCGAGCCGACGAACAGCGTGTACCGGCCGAACCTGGTCTGGTTCAGCACCACCGCCCCGGCGACGGTCACCACGAGCGCGATCACGACCAGCCAGGGCACGACGCCGAAGAGCTTGCCGAGGCCGACCGTCTCGTACAGCGCCTTGGGCACGCCGGACAGGTCGTTGCCGCCGGTGACGAGCTGCGCGATGCCCAGGGCCGCGCCCATCGTGCCGAGCGTCGAGATCAGCGCGGGCACCTTCGCCTTGGCGACGAGCAGGCCGTTCAGCGTGCCCCAGACGACGCCGGACACCACGGCGACGGCGAACCCGGCCAGCACGACGCCGAATCCGGAGCCGCCCAGCGCGGTCATCGTCCGCAGCGACATCACCGCCGAGAAGACCAGCACCGAGCCCACCGACAGGTCGATGCCCGCGGTGGCGATCACGAACGTCATGCCGACCGACAACACCAGCAACACGGAGGTGACCGTCAGCATCGTCTGGATGTTGTAGGCGGACAGGAACGCCTCGGGCGCCGCGACCGAGAAGACCGCGATCATCGCCGCCAGCGAGGCGGACAGGTAGGTGAGCGGGGACGCGGTGAGCCTGCGGCGCAGCCCCGCCGACGGCCTGGGGGCCTCCTCGATCGATACCGACGTCATGCCGTCTCCTCCAGAGTCACGCCGTGAGTGAGCAGGCCGGTCATGGCGGCGACGAGGTCCTCGGCCTTGGCCTCACCCGTGGTGAACCGGGCGACCCTGGCGCCGAGCCTGAGCACCTCGATCCGGTCGGACACCTCAAGGACCTGCGGCATGCTGTGACTGATCAGGACCACCGCGATGCCGCGGTCGCGCACCTGGCGGATCAGGTCCAGCACGCGCCTGGTCTGGACGACGCCGAGCGCGGCCGTGGGCTCGTCCATGAAGATCACCCGTTTGGCCCAGGTGACCGCCCGGACGATCGCCACGCTCTGCCGCTGCCCGCCGGACAGGGTCGAGATCGGGCCGTCCACATCGGCCAGGCGCACGCCGAGGGAGGCCAGCTCCTTGATCGTGCTGTCGCGCATGCTCGCCTTGTCGAGGAAGCCGAGCCTGCCCAGCGGGCCGCGGCGGGTCACCTCACGGCCCATGAAGAGGTTGGCCGCCGGGCCGAGCGCGGGCGCCAGGGCGAGATCCTGGTACACGGTCTCGATCCCGGCCGTCTGGGCGTCGGTCGGCGAGGAGAAGGCGACGGGCTCTCCGTCCAGGAGGATCCGGCCGCTGTCCGGCCGTACCGCGCCTGACAGCACCTTCACCAGCGTGCTCTTGCCGGCGCCGTTGTCGCCGATGAGCGAGACGATCTCGCCCGCGTAGGCGGTGAAGTCGGCTCCTCTCAGCGCGTCGACGTGGTCGAACCGCTTGCGGATGCCGCGGGCCTCCAGCAGCGGTTCAGCCATCACGGCCTCCGAGGGACAGGGCAGGCATGACGCATCGTCCTTTCGACGGGGGGTGTTTTCGGGCAGGCTTCCGCCACGGCGTGGCAGGGAAAGGGAGGACGGAGGGAGGACGGTCAGTGAGCGGTGAGAATGGCGTCCTCGATGCCGGCGATGTGCGCGGCCGCCCTGATGCGGGCACGGTAGCTGTCACCGGCGGTCAGGGCCTCGTAGATCGCCTGATGTTCGGTGAGGGTCAGGTGCAGGTCGGACTCGCCGGTCATCCCGCACCAGGCGTGGGGCCGGAGGGTCTTGCCCGACATGGTCTCGACGATGGTGGCCAGGACGGGGTTGCCCGACGCGCGGGCGATGACCCCGTGGAAGGACTGGCCGTTCTCGCGCAGTCGCGCGCGGTCGGCCGGATGGGCGGCGACGAGTTCGGTGGCCTCGGCCTGGAGCGCGGCCAGCTCGCCGAGCGCGTCCCTGTCGATGTGCAGGGCCGCCATGGCGGTGACCTCCGGCTCCAGCAGCCGGCGCACCTCCAGGAAGTGCCGGATCGTACTGTCCTGGTGCAGGTCGACGACCATGCTCATGGTGCCGAGCAGCAGCTCAGGGTCCAGGCTGGTCACGTACGTGCCGTCGCCGCGGCGGGTGTGCAGCACGCGCATCATGGTGAGCGCGCGAACCGCCTCCCGCAGCGAGTTCCTCGACAGGCCGAGCCGGGCGGCCAGCTCCTTCTCAGCCGGCAGACGGTCACCAGGCTGCAGCTCGCCGGTGATGATCATCTGACGGATCCTGTCCACGGCATCGTCCGTGAGCGTCACTGGGCTCCTCTCCTGCGCGCCTCCCATCTTGGCGGATCGTCGGGGACGTCGCCGCGAGTGATCATCGAGTTGTTACCTACGTCGCGAGATCTTCGTCAAATTGACCCGATGTTTGCGGGTAGCAGCACCGTATGCTCAGCAGCGAGACGGTGTCAATAAGCCCATCTTTAACGGGTTCGCAACGAGAGTCGCGCCGTCCCGCGGGCGCTTTTGTCCGCATTTAGGCGGATCCCTCAGTGTGGGACGTACGCAAACATCGGGTTAATCGGCACGGGCGGTGGGTTCACCCGTGCGGGAGGCGGCCATCGCCGACCCGAGGATGAAGGCGGCGTATCCGCAGGCCACGGCCAAGCCCGCCCAGGGTGGGAGCGGGTAATAGCCGGCCAGCAGTGACGGGCCCACGTCCACATGCGCGAACGTAGGGACGCTCTGCGTGATCGCGAAGCCGGCGGCAGGGGTGATCATCAGGAGCCACGGCGCCAGACCCGCGGTCGCCAGCAGGTACGGCACGACGACCGGCACGACGGCCAGCCCGACGGCGACGACGGCCCGCTTGACCAGCGCGGCCAGGCCCAGAGCCAGCACGGCGGCGGCCGCCGTCAGCGCCGCGTAGCCGACGATCATCCGCAGTTCGGTGCCCGGCGTGATCGGCTGGACCGGGTTCCGATTCGCACGCAACATCGCCAGACCGGCCGGGACCACGACCCCCGAGCTCACCAGCCCCGCCACGAACGCGACCACGCCGACCACCGCGGCCCTGGCCGCCAGCAGCCGCGCCGGATGCGGCTCACCCCGACGCGGCTCACCCTGATGCGGCTCGGCCGGTGGGCCGGGCCTGGTCGGTCGGCGACGGTGTTCCGCCGTGACGAACGTGACCGCCGCCACGAGCAGCGGGATCAGTCCCACGGCCCCGCCGATCAGCATGAGGTCGGCGCGCAGACCGCCCTCGACCGTGGCGGGCCCGATGTCACCGCTCCCGGTCACGATGAGCTTGTCGCCGGACTCGACGACCCCGCCCGGGTGATGGGGGGTCCTGCCGTCGGACTCCAGGACGACGCCGACGTCGTCGTGGCGCCACGAACCGTTCGCGCCCCGCAGCTCGATCCGGTCGAAGGTCGCGGTGGTCTGGGCGAAGGCCTGCGCCATGTCCCACAAGGCGCCTGGCGAGGTGGCGAACGGCCCGATCTCGACCGTCTCCGGCAACCCGGTCAACTCGGCCGCGCCGATCTCCGTCCACGTCTTGCCGTCGTCCGACTCGTAGCCGGTGATGGTGTCGCCCGACCTGGTCAGCCGCAGCCACTGCGGACCGTTGTGCGGACCGCCGGGCACGTCGTGGACGTAGTCGTACTGCATCCGCACGCCGTGCTCCCCGGTGAGCATGACGGCGGCATACGGTGACCCCTGCTTGAGGCTCTGCCTGACCAGGAGGCCGGCCTTGGCCCACGGCACCACCCCCTCCTTGACGTTGCGCACCCCGGGTACCGCGTCCGGCAGCCGGATCTGCCCGGTCATGTCCGACACGCGGGCGGTGATGGTGCCGTTCCCCTTGAGCGGCTGGTGCACGTAGTAGTACTTGTCCCTCACCGCCGTGCCGTCGGGTCCCACCAAGGGCGGGGGGCAGGGGCCCTCGCCCGTCCCGGTCACGCAGGCACTGTGGGCGCCCCCGGCGATCAGCAGTCCGAGCGACACGGTGACCAGCACGAAGGCCGCCACGGCGAGCACCCTGCCCCGGGCGGAGCGGAACCTGACCCACTCCGCGCGCGACATCTGGAGGAAGCGCCCGGACGGCGGGCCGGATCGGTGAGGCGAGAACGAACTCATGCCGACGGTTGTACGCGGCCCCCGGTTCCAGCCGGGTCGCGGCCGCCGCGACCCGGCTGCGACCGGGCGTCTGGCATCGTTGGCCCATGGCACCCCGACCCGGCGGCCCCGCCCGCACGACGACCTGCGGTGAGCGCCGATGAGGGTCCTCGTCGTCGAGGACTTCGAGGTCCTCGCCCGCTCCCTCGGAACCGGGCTGCGCCGCGAGGGCATGGCCGTCGACGTCGTCCTGGACGGAACCGCCGCCCTCGACCGCCTGGCCGCCACCCGCTACGACGTGGTGATCCTCGACCGCGACCTGCCCGGCGTCCACGGCGACGAGATCTGCCGGCGACTCGCCCACAGCCGCGGCACGACCCGCGTGCTGATGCTCACCGCCTCCGGCACGATCGAGGACCGCGTCGACGGGCTCAGCCTCGGCGCCGATGACTATCTGCCCAAGCCGTTCGCGTTCGCCGAACTGGTCGCCCGCGTCCGTGCCCTGGCCCGCCGCGCCACCCCGCCGCTGCCGCCGACCCTGTCGTGCGGGGACATCACCCTGGATCCGGCCCGCCGTGTCGCGTCACGGGCCGGGCGGCGCCTTGAGCTGAGCCCCAGGGAGTTCGCCCTGCTCGAATGCCTGCTCGCCGTGCCCGGCCTGGTCATCTCGGCCGAGGAGCTGCTCGAACGCGTCTGGGACGAGGCCGCCGACCCCTTCACCAGCGCCGTCAAGCACACCATGCACCGGCTGCGCGCCAAACTCGGCGATCCGCCCGTGATCGAGACCGTCCGTGCAGGCGGCTACCGCATCGGGCCGTCATGACCTCGCAGCGGCGCGCCAGAAGATCCCTTCAGACGCGGCTGGCACTCGCCTACGCGGCGGGCTTCTACGCCGCCGGGGTCTTCGTGCTCGTCCTCGTCGCCGTCCCGCTCGCCGGCATCGATGCGGCGACACCCGTAGGGCGCCCCTCATCGAGTGCGATCACCGGGACCGGGCCCGGGATCAGCCTGACCCAGCTCCTCACGGGATCCGCCGTCGCTCTGGTCCTTCTGGTTCCCGTCGCCCTGGCGCTCGGCTGGTTCGTGTCCGGCCGGTTCCTGCGCCCGCTGCGCGCCATCACCGCGACCGCCGAGATCATCTCGACCGGAAGCCTCGACCGGCGCCTCGACCTCGGCGAGCCCATCGACGAGCTGACCGAACTCGGCCACACCCTCGACGACCTGTTCGCCCGCCTTCAGTCCTCCTTCGACGCCCAACGCCACTTCGTCGCCAACGCCTCCCACGAGCTGCGCACCCCTCTCGCCGGCCTGCGCACCCTGCTCGAAGTCGTCCTCGCCGACCCCGATGCCGACACCGGCACCCTGCGCTCGGCCTGCCAGGAGGCCCTCGCTCTCGGCGAGCACCAGGAGCGGCTCGTGCAGGCACTGCTCGCCCTGGCCACCAGCGAGCGCGGCGTCGCCCGCCGGGTCACCCTCGACCTGGCCCACATCGTCGAGGGAGTGCTCGCCTCCCGCCGCCGTCAAGCCACGGAACAAGGCATCGACCTCGCCGAACACCTGACGCCCGCGGTGACGGCCGGGGACCCGGGACTGGTCGAGAGCCTCGTCGCCAACCTCATCGACAACGCCATCCGTCACAACCACCCGGACGGGCAGATACAGATCACCACCCAGACCTCCGGCACGCAGGTGGCCCTGACGGTCACCAACAGCGGGCCGGTCATCCCCGAAGGCGACCTCCAGCGCCTCTTCCAGCCCTTCCAGAAGCTGGCGCCCGATCGTCGCGGCCTCAGCGACGGCTACGGCCTCGGCCTCGCCATCGTGAACGCCGTCACGCAGGCCCACCGCGCCCGCCTTGCCGTTCGCGCACGCCCCGAAGGCGGCTTGTCCATCACCGTGCACTTCACGCAGTGAAGACCTCTCGCCGACTGCTGCACCGGCTCATGAGGGTTCGGGACGATGCAAGGACCTGTGCTCGGGCGCGATCAGACGCCGGCCTCATTCGTTGCGCAGGCGCGCGGCCAGGATCTTCGCGTACTTCATGGTCGCCTGCTCGTCGTCCTCGACCCGCAGGACGACGACGAGCCCGCCCGCCGCCACGAGGGCCTGATCCCGCTGGTTGTGCACGTTCACGTCGGGCCGCAGGTACGCGCCCTTCCCGAGGTCCGGCGGGCGGCGCATGAGGGGACCGTACTGCTCGTCGGACGCGCGCACGGCGGCCAGGATCCGGTCGGCGAACGAAGGCGTGGACGACAGCCAGGCGACGCCGATCCGGACGACATGCTCGTGTTCGTCGTGCGGGATCAGCGTGCAGGTGGCGTGTGGGGCGGAGAACCGGGCCGCCGGCCGGCGGTCGTACGGCCTGCCGCCACCGGGCAGCGTGTTCTCCGGGAGCAGCGTGCACGGGTCCGGCCAGGCGTCGAAGCGCGTTCCGTACACCTGGACCGCCTTCTCCTCGCGGTCCGCCCCCTCCAGGCGGTGAACGGTCACCGCGGGCCCGTCCGCGCCGACCGCTCTGACGACCACGGAGTCGCCCGAGACGCCGAGAATCGTGGCACCCTGTCGATGGACCGGGAGTGGAAAGATCGCGCGTCGCCCGTCCGCCAGCGAGCGGACGTCGAGGAACGTCACGACGTCGTCGGTGTTCGGGTTCAGGAGCGAATAGGCGAATCGGTGATCCGGGCTCACCACGGAGTCCTCGTCGTCGATGTCGAATCCCGCCACGCCGGGTTGCCTCCAGAGCGGCTTCGCCGTTCCGTCATAGGCCGTCAGCGACCGGCCGTCCTCGGCCGCCACGATGACCAGGCCGCCCTCCGGACGCCAGATCACCTGATCCACCGTGAGGCCGGGGCCGGGGACGCGGTGCCGAACGACGCCACCGGCTCCGACGAGTTCCAGCCCGCCGGAGGACTCCCGTACGACCAGCTCCCCCAGCGCCCCGCGCAACGCGGTCGTCTTCCCCTCACCGACGCGTTCCTCCAGCACCTGCGTGCCGTCGCGCGCGTCGAGGACCAGACGCCTGTAGCCGGGCTCGACCCCGCATTGCTCGTCCAGGACGGCGTACCGTCCCCATGACTCAAGACCGGTGGGGGCGCAGTCCAGTGGCTTCTCCCATGCCGTCCGCCCGCTGTCCGGCAGCAGCGCCTGAATGGTCGAACCCCACGTCAGGACCGCCTTGCCGCCGGCGACCACCAGGGCGTCCGCGTGCACCGGCAGCACCCGTGTCCACAGGTTCCGGTCCCGGCCCACGCCGAATCCGGTCACGACGCCGGGGCCCGACCGGTTCCCCGCCTGGACGAGGACGGAGCCGGCCATCACCGACAGGTCGTCGTCGAGGGGAAAGTCCTGACGCCAGAACCGGGTCCGCCCGGTGGCCACATCGTGCGCCTCCAGGTCTCCGGACAGCGACGGGGTCGGCCCGCTCGGCAGGATCACCTCGGTGCCCACGACCGCCGCGAGACGCGCGGGCAGGCCACCGGCGAGCCTGGGCGAGGCGAACGACCACGTCTGGCTGATCCGGGTGGGCAGGGGCGGCGTCGGCGGCGTCGCCCACCAGGCGGAAAGCGGTGACAAGTTCGCCGCGACGGCGATGGCCGCCGCCGCGACCAGCGCCATCACCGGCAGGAGACGCCGCACGCTCAGCATCCCGGCCCCCTGGCGCCCCGCGCGAACCGGGCTGCGACCTCAGGCGCGCGCAGGGCGCGGTAGCCTCGCGAGCCTCCTGCCGGGACGTACACCGTGCCGTACGTCCCGGGCGTGACGGCGCTCGTCACCCGGAACGGCCTGCCGTCGGCGTCGAAGACCTCCCTGGTCTCCGTCCTGCCGTCGTACGCGTAGTCGATCAGGATGGTGAAGTCGTAGACGCCGCGTCCTGGGATCACCGTCATGTCGAGCGTCTGCTGTTCGTCCCGCTTCAGCGAGATGGTCCTGGTCTCGAAGTACGGGCGGCTGCTCGGCGGCGCGCCCAGGAAGGCCGGTGACAACGGATCGAGACGCGCCACCATCTCGACCGTGTCCTCCTCCCCTTGCGTCTCGCAGGCGAGGAGGACGGCAGTCAGCGGCTTGCCGACGCGCTTGACGATCGGGCGGGCGCCGACGATTCGTACCGCCTTGCGCCCGCCGGTCAGCTCCACCCGCACCACGGCCTTGCCCACCACGGCGCCCTCGTGCCGCCGCACCAGGCCGAGCAGTTGTCCCTCCTCGGTCTGTCCGCCGAGGAGGACGCTCCTGTCGGCCCCGCGCGGGCTCGTCCCGAGCGCCATGGTGGGCAGCTGCCCGCGCAACTCGATGACGGTCACGCCGAGGGCCGGGCGTCCGAGGGCGTCGTTCACGTGGTCGCCGGCCGCACCCGCGTCGGCAACCACGCCGAACAGCGTCGTGGACCAGCCTCCGCTCACCGCGAGCGCGATCGCGGTGCACCCCGTCGCCAGCCATGCGAACTTCTTGCCCCATTTCGGGCCGGCCGGCGTTCCGGCGTCAGCCTCTCGTGCCGCGTTCGCCTGGTCGTCATGACGCTCTGGACGATCATCACGGGATTTCATCCGACATCCTGTCCGTGGCCGGAATCGGGGGGAGGGCACCCAGGGTCACAAGGACTTCTGGTCCCAGGGAATCGAGGCGAACCAGAGCCGGGGGATCCAGCTCGGCACGTTCGCGTCATGGACCAGGTTGGTATAGGTCCGCTTCTCCCTCGGGCCCGGGTTGGGAAGGGCGGCGCCGTAGGCCGTGAGGATCTTGTAGGTGTGGTCCATGCAGTTGTTGGCGAGGATGAGATAACCGCCGTTCTCCGCGGCGGAGACGGCCGCTCTGGCGGCTGACTCCTTCCACGCGGATACCTCGGCGCATTTGTACTGGCTGTATCCCTCGGCCTTGCGGAACGCCTCCCGCATCGTGGTGAGGTTGCCCGAGCCCCGCCAGGCTCCGTTGTCCTTGCCCGGGTCGATCTTCCACTGGGCCGTGGGGTTCTCCGTGGCGCCGTAGACGTACTCGTCCCGGCCGACCTGGAATCCCCAGCCGACATGGCCCAGCGTCACCGGGCCGACCGCCGGGCGCTTCGGCGCGAGGAAGACGCAGGCCTGCCCCGTCTTGAGCGGCTCCTCGGCGTCGGGCGTGCCCTTCCTGCCCTCGCGGGCGTCGTCCGGTTCCCTGGTACGCCGGCTGCCGCACTCGGGCACCTGGGTGGTGATGTCGCCGCCGGTGTCGAGCCAGACGTCGGGAATGTACCCGGTCCTGCCGTCGATCTCGGTGTAGTTCCAGTACGGGTTGGTACCGCCCCACCCGCTGATGCTCTGGCTGCCGCGCACGTAGCAACTGACCGTGCCCCGGTGACCGGTCGGGATCCGTGCGGGCACCTTCGAATCGACGCGCGGTTCCGACCGCAGGCCCACGTCGGGCACGGCGCGGACGACGCCGGTCACGACGGCGGCGTCGGCCGCGGACTGGCCGGCCAGGGCGGTGGCGAGCGGGAGGAGCGCCAGCAGAACGGTGCTTCGTTTCCAGAACATGTTCTCTCCCGGAGGGGGGTGGGTGGTCGTCGTGGACCATTTATCGCACCCGGCCACCTGGCCCGACAGTCGTGAAATACAGGGACAGAGGGGGACACGATCCGCCGCACGTGTGGTGCCGCCGAGCCGGTCTAGCGAACGTCGTCCATGGCCCGGTGGCAGGCGGCCAGGGTGGCCGCGCAGGCCAGACGGAGCTGCTCCGCGCCGACGGAGGCGGCCAGCTCGACCGCCTCGCGGGCCAGGGGCAGGGCCTCGGCCGCCCGGTCCAGGGCCAGCAGGTAGCGGGCGGCCCCGTGCAGCGCGCGGGCCAGCAGGCGTGGTTGCTCCGGCGTCAGGCCGCGGAGCAGCACGATCGCCTCGGTCGTCGTGTCCAGGGCGAGCCTGAGGTGTCCGCCGGCGAACTCGTGCTCCGATCGCGTGTACAGCTCCAGCGCCCGTTCGAAGGTCTCTTCCATCCGGTTCACGAGGCGCCTCCCGACGTCCAGCAGGCCCCTGCTTCCCGTGGTGCCGTACTCACATCCAGATCATGGACGTACGGCACCACTCGCGTCTGTCCCGGCCCCTGTCCCCATTTCGGGGGACAGAGGAAGGACGATCTCCACAGTGACGCCCCGCCCCGGTGCGGAGTCGATGATCACCGTTCCGCCCGCGCTCTCGATCCGGCCCTCGATCGACTGCCCGAGACCGAAACCTGGCCCCTGCCCGCGGGTGAAGCCACACCCGTCGTCGGCCACCCGTACCACGAGCCGTCCACCCAACAGTCGCGCGGTCACCTGGGCGTGCCTGGTGCCGGCGTGCTTGACCACGTTGGCCAGGGCCTCCTGAACAGCTCCAGCCATCGCGGCGACGCTGCCGGCAGGCAACGGCGGGCTGTCAGCGAGGTCGGAGACCACCTCCAGGCCGAGTGCCCGCGCACGCGTGATCACCGCCGTCAGGGATTCGCGCACGGTCGAGGGACCGTCTTCCCCCTCCAGGTATCGACGCAGCCAAACGGCCTGGTCGGCGACGTGTCCACGCAGTTGCGGATCGGCGACCTGATGCTCCCCCGTCAGCCGGTCGAACAGCCGCAGCACCCGTTCGCTGATCAGCTCGGCGTGGGCGGCGCGCTCTTGCTGCGCGGCCAGGTCCGCCGCCGCCTCGACCGCCTTCTCCCGGGCGGCGTCCACCTCGTCGGAGTAGTTCCGCAGGGTCCTGGCCACGTACCACGACATCACGGCGATGACGGGCAGGCCGACCGCCACGGCGGGGCGCTCGGGCTGCGGCACGCCTGCCGAGACCGCCACCGTCAGCGGCGTGATCGAGCCAACGAGGAGCGGAGCGGAAGCCAGGGCGAGACCCGCGCCGACGACGACCACATAGGCGTAGGGGTAGGTCCACCACTGACCGGTGGCGGGACTGCAGAACACGGCCGTGACCGCGACGAAGACCGCGTCCGCGACGAAGATCCACCCCGGTGAGAGGGCACGACGGCGGGCGACCCACACCACGAGCGCCGTCGCCTCCACAACGGCGGCGGCGAGGAAGAGAGGGAACCCGTCGAGACGGCCGCTGACGGCCGCCGCCACCAGTTGCACGCCGTACCCCGCCCGCAGGGCGACGAGGGCCAGCATCAGCGAGTGCTCGGTGCCCTTCCTGCCGAGCGCGTACGGCCTCATGGCCGGGCCACCCGGAACTCGATGTCGCTGCCCTCGCCCGGTGTGAAGATCACCTCGGTTTCGACCCCGGGATGTGCCCCCTCCTGGGCGGGCGGCCCCGGGTGGGTGATCGTGACCAGCGGGCCTGCGTCCACGACCTCAGCGAAGATCACGACTTTGCCCGGGACCCGCTCCGCCGCGGCCAGCCTGGTGACGTATTCGCGGACCGCGGTGGCGATCTCCTCCGGCACCGCCGGCCCGTCCGGCGATGTCAGCTCGGCAGTGAGACCGAGGCGGCGGGCATGGTCCGCGACCGCGCCCATTCCACCGTCCCCAGCCGTACCTCGCCCGCCTGAGCCGATGAGCGTTCTGAGCCGCCCCGCCTCGGCCCTGACCTGATCCCGCAACTCCGGCCCCGCGACCCGTCCCTGGTGACCGAGCAGTTCCAAGGTCTGGAGCACCTGGTCATGGATGACGCGGGCGTGCGCGGCCCGCTCCCTCACGATCGCGGCCGCGGCCTCCGCGGTCATCGCCTCCTGGCGCGCCGCGTCCACCTCCGCTCCCCTTCTGCGTACGGCTCGCGCCACGAGAACCCCCACCATCGTGTTGACGGTGAGCGTGGCCAGGTCGAAGGAGGCGTCCGGAAGAGGATTGCCGGTCATCGGCGCGGCCGCGGTGACCGCGGCCAGCATCGGCGCCAGCGCGGGCAGGGAGACGCGCCATCCGCCGCCGCCCAATCCGATCCCGATGACGTACGGCACCGCGTAGTCGAACGGCCAGTTGTCCCACGCGTGCGGCCGGGCGCTGCCTGTCAGCACGGCCAGCGTCATCGCGGCGAGGAACAGCCCGTCGGCCAGCACGGCCCAGCCCGGCGGCAGCCTGCCCGCCCGCCACGACAGCCCGGTCACCACCGCGCTCTCGGCCAGCGCGACCGCCATCAGCCAGTGGCGGGACTCGCCGCTCAACGCCATGGCCACGACGATGACCGCCGACGTGGTCCTGACGACCGTGAACGCCACGAGCAGCCAGCGTTCGGCGGCCGCCACGCCACCGGCGAGGCCGGCCGCGCCGCTCATTCCCCCGGAGGACGCAGGCCGAGTTCGTCCGCCGCGCGAACGAGGTCCGCCATCGCCCCCAGCCCCAGCTTGACCCTGATGCGCTTGATCAACGTGTCGACGGTCGACTCCGCCACGCCCATTCTGCTGGCGGTCTGCCTGCGGGTCCGCCCCTTGGCCAGATGAGCCAGCACTTCGGCTTCCCGCGGCGACAACGCCGGCCTGCCCGCCAGCAGCGAGGAGGGAGTGGCGAGCTGGCCGTGCAGGATGCCGGCCAGCCCGCTGCCGAGCACGAACCCCCCTGAGGCCACCGACACCACGGCGGCGTGGAACTCGGCGGGTTCGGAACTCTTGGTCAGATAGCCGCTGGCCCCCGCTTGGATGGCCGCCACCACGTCGGCCTGCTCGCCCGAGACCGACATCACCAGAACTCTGGACCTGGCCGACCAGTCGGCGATGACCGGTACCGATGGCCTGCCGTTCTGCAGATAGAGATCCAGCAGCAGGACATCCGCCTCATGGGGCACCTTGGCCGGGTCCGCGGTGCTCGCCACGACGGTGACCTGCGACGACTGCTCGAAGAAGCGGGTGATGCCTTCAAGCATGAATGGGTGATCGTCCACGACAGCGAGCTTGATCACTGCCCTGCCTTCATAGGGGTGGTCATATCAATTCATTCTTTACCCACCGGACATCGCGATCAAGAAATCGGCACCTCCTCATCTCCGTTTTCGTGGCACTTCATTCTCGACGCCGGCAGGGCGGGGGACGTTGTCATCTGCGGGACCTCCCATCCTGGTCAGGCGGCCGAAGAGCCCGTGCTGCTCGAAGATTGTGCGGCCGTTGAACCGGCCCCGGGAGGCACGGGACTGCCGCCATGCGCTGGATTTGCGGGCGGCCGCGGGAAGAAGAACTCGGACTTCGCCTGGCACGGGACCCGAGCCCCCGACCTGTGTGGAACCTGTCTTCGCCGTTCCTCACAGATCCTCAACAGGACGTCAACAGCCGCCGTCCTACCTTCCTCTCACCAGCTCGAACGGAAGATCTCGACCGGAGGAAGCAGGACATGAAACCGATCATGAAGCTCACCACCGCCGTAGCCGTGACAGCGCTCTCCATGGGCATGGTGAGCACGACCGCGCAGGCGTCGGAGCGGGTCGGAACCGCGCGCGTCTCCAGCGTCACCGCGAGCGCCGCGGCCTCCCTGGCCGGCGGCTGCCAGGCCGCGAAGAGCAACTGGGGGAACATCAAGGCCTACTACTACACCCAGGGCAAGTACGACTACTTCAACCGGATCAACTGGTTCCTCGGCGGTCCCGGCCTGCGGAACAAGAACAACGTCCGGCTGCGGATCCGGCTGGAGCGGCGTGGACTGCCGGACAAGACGATCTGGTCGTACACGTCCGGGGACAACGTGTCGCCCGGCAGCGGCGGGAGGTCGGTCCCCAACCTCAGGGTCAAGCGGAGCGACAAGGTGCACGTCGACTTCAACTTCGTCTTCGACCGCAGCGGCAAGGACCCGCACTGCGGCGACCGTACCAACAGCCTCTGACCTCCTGAGACCGTCGCCGAGGGCGCGACGCTGAGGCCCTCCGCTCCCCGAACGTGGCTCGTGGGGGGGCGGAGGCCGGTCAGCCTCGTTTGGTGCGCCAGCGGGAGGTGCGGAACCCGTCGGAGCGCTCCAGGAGGAAGGTCAGCCGGGCGGCCGTCTGGCGTACGCCGTCGTCGTGCCGGTGCCGCTTGTCGGGGGCGAGGCGGGAGCGCAGGTCGAGAATGTGGGCCAGCTCCCCGGCCACCTCCGAGACCACCCGGTAGCGGATGCCGAAGGAGTGCAGGTCGCCGTGCACGTCGTCGACCAGGTCCTCGTCCACGTGCCGGAGCAGGGGCTTGAGCTTGCCGAGCAGTTGGGCGTCCATTCCGGCCACGGGCGCCCTGCGGCGGGTGTCGTCGGCCGGCATGGCGACCAGGGCGCGGACCCGCGTGAACGCCAGCGCCCGTTCGGCGTCCGGGGTGGAAGGGTGTTCGGCGAGGTCCAGCAGGCGCCGCAGGGTCTCCTGCGTTTTGTCGTCGAACATGACGACAAGTCTATTCACTCCAGCTCAGGCGCTCTTCACGGCGACCTTGAGGCGGCGCCGCGGGGAGAGGACGGCTACCGGGCCAGGGCAGCCATGAGTTTGCCGGTGAACCGGTGCATGTGGGGGTCGAGGGTGTCGCCTGGCTCGGCGAGGACCTGTCGCAGCGGCAGCCACTTGATCGCCCTCGTCGAAGGAGGTGACGGCCCCTGCCGTGGACCGCAGGACGTACCACAACGACACGTCGGTGTGCTGTTCGTACCTGCGGGTTCGGGTGACGGTCAGGAAGAACGGCCTGTTTCCGGAGACCGCCGACGGGAGGGCCTCGGTGTGCAGTTCCTCTCTGCACTCGCGCAGAACCGTGTCCCACGGGTCCTCCATCGGCTCGACGTGGCCGCCGCCGGGAAGCCAGAGGCCGGCCTTGCGGTGGGCGACGAGCAGCAGCTCCGCGCGGGCCTCGTCGGGGGCCACGAAGTAGCTGACCAGGTGCATCGGCGGGACATCGGGCTTCCGCAGCCGGTACAGCGGAGCGCCGCTGGCGATCCACTCCGCCGCCGTGGTGAGGTGCGCGCGCTCCTGCTCGTCCCAGGGGACGACGCCCTCCAGCAACTCGGTCAGCCGACTCCGAAGAGGAACGTCCGGGCCGTCGATGGCAGTCACGTCTCTCATCATGCCAAGGCCGGGCGCACCGCTAGAAGCCGCTGGATGACCGTGGCCGCGAGGGGCCATGCCCCGCGGTCCAGCAGGTCGAGGACGAGTGCCGCGATGTTCCACGCGTCGTCCTCGCCGCGGTGATGGCGTCCTTCGAGGGGCAGTCCGGCGATCTGCAGGGCGTGATCCATGCCGGGCTTCCTGGGCAGCCCGTACGCCGCCGCGAACACGGCCTTGGCGTTGGTGTGGGTGCGTTCCGTCGGATGGCCGAACGGGTAGGCCACCCCCTCGGCCTTGCTCTGCCGGGCGAACTGCCGGCGGTCGTACTCGCCCCAGCTCGCCCAGGGGCGCTGCCCGGCCTCGTACTCCTCGACGAGGATCCGGCACGCCTCGGCGAAGGTGACGCCCTGGTCCACCTCGGATCGCGTCAGGCCGGTCAGCTCGGTGCAGAAGTCACTCACGGCCGACCGGGCAGGACGGACCAGGATGCGGTGCCGGGAGACGCGGCGCCGGGCCGGCACGTCGACGACGGTGAGGCCGATCTCGATGATCTCGTTCACGGAGCCGGGCGGAGGTTGCCCGTCCCAGCAGGTGGCTTCCACATCGATGACGTTCAGCAGGGCGGATTCGTGACGCATGGGGTGAGCGTAGGGATGCGCGCCCGGCTCCGGCACCCCGATTTCCGCGTGCCCGGACCGTCTACCGGGCCGACTCGCCGTAGAGGGAGGTCATCCAGATGTGGGTGAGGACCTCGACGAGGGTGTCCTCGTCGGCGAAGGGGGCCACGTCGAGGGCGGCGAGGTAGTAGAGGCGTTCGCCGAGCCAGGTCAGCGCCGCGCCCAGGGCGGCCGGATCGACGCCGGGGGCGGTGGCGTCGTCAGTGGTGATGCGTTCGGTGGTGGCGGCCGTGAAGCCCGCCATCTGGTCGCGCCACAGCGCGGTGAGCTCGGGGTCGGTGCGCCAGTTCTCCACGATGGCTCGCAGCACGGGCGCCTCCTCGCGCCACAGGCGGGCGCCGTGGCTGATGCCGTGCCGTACGGAGGCCCGCCGCTGGTCGGGTTCGTCGTGCGTGAGCCAGGGCTGCGCGACCTCGTGACCACGGGCGATGGCACGACGGACGAGCTCGGCCAGGACCTCGTGCTTGCTCGCGAAGTAGAAGTAGAAGCTGCCGCGCGCCACCTGGGCGGCGGCCAGGATGTCGGCCACGCTCAGCTCGTCGAAGCGCCGCTCGTCGAGGAGCCCGCGCGTGGCGGCCAGGATCACCTCGCGCAGGTCGCGGCCGTCGTCCTTCGGCTGTGGGGCGCGCCGGCCCGCTCTCGCCTCCATTCTCGGAATCCTAGCGTCTAGACAGTATGTCTAGACGCTATGTACAGTCCTCGCCATGAGACACACGACGTTCGGAACGAGCGGGTTGCGGGTCTCCGAGATGATCCTCGGGACGATGGGCTTCGGCGAGGACTGGGGCTGGGGCGCTCCCCTTGAGGAGTGCCGCAGGATGTTCACCGCGTACGCCGAGGCCGGCGGGAACATGATCGACACGGCCAACAGCTACACCGAGGGCTCCAGCGAACGCATCGTCGGCGAGCTGATCGGCAAGGAACGCGACCGGTACGTGCTCAGCACCAAGTACACGCTGTCGATGGACCGCGACGACCCCAACGCCTCGGGCAACCACCGCAAGAGCCTCAGGCGATCGGTGGAGGAGAGCCTGCGGCGCCTCGGCACCGACTACCTGGACCTGCTGTGGGTGCACATCTGGGACCCCGCCACCCCGATCGAGGAGACGTTACGCGCCCTCGACGACCTGGTACGCGCGGGCAAGGTGCTCTACCTGGGCTTCTCCGACGTGCCCGCCTGGGTGATCGCGCGCGCCGACACCATCGCCGAGCTGCGCGGCTGGACGTCGTTCATCGGACTGCAGCTGTCCTACAGCCTGCTGGAGCGCGACATCGAGCGCGAGTTGCTGCCGATGGCCGAGACGCTGGGCCTGTCGGTGGCCGCGTGGGCGCCGCTGGCCCGCGGGGTGCTGTCCGGGAAGTTCACCCGCACCGACGCCACCGCCGGGTCCAGGATCAGCCGCGACGCCGTACCCGACCGCCATCTGGCGATCGCCGTCGAGGTCGACGCCGTCGCCGACGAGCTCGGCGTCTCCTCCTCCCAGGTCGCCCTCGCCTGGACCCGGGCGCACCGCCGCTGGATCCACCCGATCTCCGGCGCCAGGACGCTCGACCAGCTCACCGACAACCTCGCCGCCTGTGAGCTGCGGTTGCCACCGGAGGTGGTGGAGCGGCTCGACGAGGCCAGCGCCTTCCCGCTCGGGTTCCCGCAGAACTTCATCGAGATGTCGCGCGAGTTCGTCTACGGCCCCTCGATCGGCCGCTTCGACCGCCGAGTGCCGTGAGGCGGCCGGCCGGCTCAGCCTTGACCGATGTCACTTGAGGGCACGGCAGGGTACGCCGATCCCGCACGGTTGCCGCCTTTGGTGCAGCGGGCGGTCGAGGTCGCGCGGCGGGCGGGCTTCGTGACGTCCTGCCGTCCCGAGCAAGGCCGGTTGCTGCCGGCGCGGGCCCGTGCCCGGGCGGTTCGGACGTCTCCGCGACCCGTCTGCCCGATTCATGACGATGTCATGTGCAGCCGATGATCACGTCTCTGGTTCGTGTCGTCCCTGGCCAGCAGGGTTGTCTTCAGTCGATCTGAAGGAGACGTCATGACTTCCCTGCGCTGGAGAACCTGGCACGGCCCGCTCGTCGCCTGTGCCCTCGCGATGGCGGCGCTCGCGTTGGTGAGCGGCGTCGGCCTGGTGGTCGACGGACGGACGGTCATGGGCGAAGGGGTGTGGCTCAAGCCGTTCAAGTTCGCCGCCTCCTTCGCCCTGTACGCGCTCACCCTCGCCTGGATGATCAGCCAGGTGGAACGGTGGCGGCGGACCCTGTGGTGGCTGGGCACGGTCACGGTGGCGCTGTTCGTACTGCCGGAGATCTCCGCGATCACCTTCCAGGCCGTGCGCGGGGTGCGCAGCCACTTCAACTTCGCCACCACGCTCGACAAGTCGGTGTTCATGCTGATGGGAGGGGCCGCCTACCTGGGCTGGGCGCTCACGCTGGCGCTGGGGATCTTCCTGGTCATGCAGCGCCGGGTGAACCGGGCGATGGCCTGGGCGATCCCGCTGGGGGTGGCGATCTCGCTGGCGGGCATGTCGGTCGGCTACCTGATGACCGCGCCGACGCCGGAGCAGGCGCAGGCGCTGGCCGGCGGCCTCAAGCTGATCACGATCGGCGCGCACACGGTCGGCGCGGCGGACGGCGGCGCGGGGATGCCGCTGCTCGGCTGGGCGACCGGCGGCGGCGACCTGCGGGCGGCCCACTTCGTCGGGCTGCACGCGCTGCAGGTGCTGCCGCTGATCGCGCTGTGGGTGCGCCGGGTCCCGCTGGTGATCGTGGCCGCGTTCGGTTACGCCGGTCTCACCGGGCTGCTGATCTGGCAGGCACAGCGCGGCCAGGCGCTCATCCACCCCGACGGGACCACTCTGCTCGCCGCCGGCGCGCTCCTGGCGGTGGTGCTGGCGGCTGCGGCGGCCGTCCAGGTCCGCTTCACGCTGCGCCCGCGCCTGACGCAGGCGCAGGCCGCCCGTTCCTGACCGCACAGCCCCTGACAGCACAGGTCCCCGACAGCACAGCCCCTGATGTGACGCGCCGCGTGCCGCGACGCGTCACGTCGACGTCTTCGGCCGTGGACCGGTCAGCTCGCGGCCGGAACGGCGGGCTTGTCGTCCGTCCAGCCGGCCTTGTACGTCGTCACGCCGGACTTGCCGAGCACCGCCTTGCCGCCGTCCTTGAGGTCGGTGTACTCGGCCAGCAGCGTCATGGCCGAGGTGTCCACAAGGAGCTGCTGCTTGAGCACCGTCCCCTTCCTTGACGAGACGGGCAGGGCGAGCTTCTGGCCCGAGCGGCCCAGCGGGTCCTTGTCCCGGCCGAGATCGCCGACGCCCTTGGTGGTCTTCAGCACCTGGTAGGCGGCGGCCCGGACCTTGTCGGGCACCGGGTTCACGTACAGGAGCTCGACCGCCCGCTCGGCGACATACCGGTCGAGGTTGACCAGCCAGTCGTTCCTCGTGGCCTTCGGGTCGGTGCTCTTCGCCTCTTCGGCGGCCTCGTCGATCCAGGCGTCGACCTCGGCGGTCAGCTGCTTCCTGAGCGCCTCGGCGTCCGTCGGCAGCTCCTGGAGCTGCTGGTAGGAAACGTACTTCTCGCCCAGCCGGAACCCGTCGGGCCGGTCCTCCTGCGCTTTGACGGATCCCTTGCCCGGCCGGGTGGACAGGTGGATCTTCATGCCTTCCGTGCGGTAGTCCCAGGTGGTCGGAGATCCGTCGGCGCGCCAGGCGGCCTCGTCCTTCTTGGTCGCGGGCCTGGCTCCCAGCTCACGCATGCCGGTCCAGGCCTTGCCGTTCGGCGACAGCCACTCGGTGGTGACGTTGCGCTGGGTCAGGTGGTAGCCGCTGCCGACCGGGCGGGGGTGGGTGGTGGTGTAGATCGTCTCGACCCGCCAGTACGCCCCCTTCGGCGCGTCGGCGGACGCCGGGACAGCGGCCACACCGGCGAACAGCAGCCCGGCGGCGACGGCAAGGGTGATTCTCATGCGTTCTCCTTCAACGGGTTGGCATCCGCCCAGCGGCTGTCCTGGATCGCGGTGTACGTCAGGAGCAGGCCGTCCGCGGCGGATCGGACTTCGAGGGAAAGGGGTCTGCCGGAGGCGGGGTCGATCACCAGCCGGGTCCTGGTCGCCCCTCGGTGGTCCGGCGGCGCGAACTCGCCGGACTCGTACTCGACCGCCTGCCCGGCCCGGCCCAGCACGTCGGTCGCCTGCCCGACGGCGGCGACCCCGGGCAGGGAGGCGAGCAGCCGGTACGCGGCGGCCCTGGTCGCGTTCGTCACCGGCGCGAAGAACAGCAGCCGCGCCGCGGTGTCGATGGTCGTACGGTCGTCGGCGGCGAAGAACGCCTTCAGCCCTTCAGGGGTGTCGGGGACCTCGCTCATCTTGGTCAGGGGCTTGCCCGCCGTGAGGATGCGGAAGTCCCAGTCCTCGGTCGACCAGGTCCGCCGCTCGCCGGGTCCGGACCGTACGACACCGGAGCGCCCGGTTTCCGAGGGCTTGTCGTACGTCCAGGACGTCGGCGAGCCGTCGGCGGCCCACGCCGCCTCGTCCTGGGGCGTCGCGGGCCTGATCCCCTGGGGGGTCGAGCGGTACCAGGTGAGCCCTTCGGGGTCCGCGGGCATCCAGGTCTCGACCGACTCGCTCTCCCGCAGGACGTACCGTCCGCCCGGCTCGTGGAACTGCCGGCCGCGGACCTCCGTGCTGCCCCACCACCCGCCTTCGTCGGGCACGGCAGCCACTGAGGCGGCCGCGACCAGCAGGAACCGCTTGCCGTCGGCCTGGACGGCCACGCCATGAGAGGCGGGCACGACGTTCACCGCGACGTTCACCGCGACGATCGCGGCCGCCGCGGCGGCCCCGGCCAGGCCGAGCGCCAGCGCACTCCACCTGGGGCGGCCACGCCGTGGACGCTCCCGGGCGAAGGCGGCTGCCAGCCGTTCGCGCCCGGCCCGCTCGACCTCGGGCGACAACGGCGGCGGGGGCAGCAGGTCCCGCACCGCCCGGTAATCATCCATCAGACCCTCCAAGCAGCGGATTGACACCGCCCAGGGCGGCACGAAGCTTCCTGCGGACCCGCGACAGGCGGGATCCGACGGTCCCGTACGGGATGTCGAGCGCCTGGGCCACCTCCTGGTGGCTCAACTCGGCCAGCGCGCTCAGCAGCAGCACGTCCCGGTCGCCGTCGGACAGCGCCCGCAGCCCGGCCGCGAGCCGCCCCTGTGCGTTCGCGGCGTCCATGCGGGTGACCACGCGGTCCTCGTGGCCGTGCTCCCGATCGTCGTCCACGCCGGCGCCGCGTTGCAGCGCGGCCAGCCGCCGGGCCTCGGCCCGCCGGTGCAGCCCGATCACGACGCCGGCGAAGCCGTACAACCAGGGACGGACCGTGCCACGCCGGGGATCGAACGTCCCACGCTTCTTGAACGCGGCCAGGAACACCTCGGCCGTGAGATCGTCAGCGGCCTGCCCGTCGAGCCGTCTGCCCAGGTAGGCGTGGATCTCGCGTACGTACCGGTCGTAGATCTCGCCGAAGCGGTCGGGTGACCGGCGTGACAGCTCCACCAGAGCCTCGTCGCTGATCGTCTCCCGCGGATCGGCGAGATCCGGAGCCGTCGAATTGGCAGTCACATCCCCTACTCATCCGATGCGGTGTTCTGCTTTCACGCCCTCCGCGACACCTGCCGGCCCTACCGCAGGAACGCCGACGTGGTGGCCACGAACCGGTCGGCGTCGTCGAGCCACGGGAAGTGCCCGGCCCGCGCCTGGACGACGAGCTCCGCGTGCGGGAACAGCCCGGCGAGCTCGGTCACCGCGACGGGAGGGGAGTTCAGGTCCACCTCCCCCGCGACCACCTGCACCGGCGAGGTGAAGCGGGCGAGGGCGGCGCGGGTGGCGTCGGGGTCGAAGGCGCCCTCGGAGCCGAAGACCGCCGCCGCCTCGTCGTTGCGCTGCTCGTCCTCGGCGGCCCTGTGCGCCTGGGCCGTCTCGTCCCAGCGGCCGTACCAGAACGGCGCGATGGCCCGGAAGGCGTCGCCGGTGGCCTGTCCGGCCATGACGCTCTCCAGCGCCGCGGACGCCGCCGGGAACCAGGGCTCGCCCTCGCGCAGCCGGGCGATCTCCTTCCGGACGTCTGCGCTGATCGGGATGCCGACGGCGGCGACGCTCGGGGCTATCAGGGCGAGCCTGCCGACGCGTTCCGGGAAGCGGGTCGCGTACAGCAGGGCCAGGTTCGTGCCCGCGGAATGGGCGAGCAGGTCCATCCGGTCGAGTCCGAGGTGCTCGCGCAGGGCTTCGACGTCCTCGACCAGGCGGTCGCAACGGTAGGAGGCGGTGTCGTCCGGCACGGCGGACCGTCCGGTGCCCCGCAGGTCCGTCATGACGAGCTGCCGGTGCGCCGGGAGACCTCCGAGGTCGCCGAGATAGGCGGAAGCCTGCATCGGCCCGCCGGGCAGGCAGATCACGGGGGCGCCGCCGCCGAACGTGTGAAAGGCGAGCTCGGTGCCGTCGTAGGAGGTGAAGAAGTGCATGCTCCGTAGCCTGCGGGAGACCGGCACGGCTCGGCTATCGTTTAGCCACAGCTACATGATGAGGGTCGGATGGCGGTCGAGATCAGGTTCACCGCGGCGTCGGTCGCCAAGGTGCGATTCGCCGTCTCACCGCTGGGCGAGACGGTGCTGGCGCTGCGGATCCTGCTGGGCACGGGCGGCCACGCCGTCCATCGGCCCTGGGTGCGCCAGGCGCGTCCGCCGCTGGCGGGCGAACGCGAGCTGCCGCTGTTGCGGGCGCTGATCTCCGGACCGCTGCCGTCGTTCCTGTTCCCCGCGCCGAGGGAGCGCCTGCCCTCGATGGCGTCCGAACTGGACCTGGTACGGGCCACGCCGGAGGACTTCTTCCGGCAGGAGTACGGCGCGGTCCTGGGCATGCCGGCCGAGAGCGCCCCCGAGCCCGCGACCGTGCTGCCGCGGCTGGCCGAGGCGCTGCGTCGCTGCCACGAGCTGCTGATCGCGCCACAGTGGGGCCGGATGTGCGCCGTTCTGGAGGCCGACATCGGGCGGCGCGCGCTGACCCTGGTGGAGGGCGGGGTGCAGGCGCTGTTCACCGAGCTGCACCGGGACATCGCCTGGGACGACGGCCAGCTCGTGGTGCACGGCCGGCGCGCCCCGCACTCCGTGCACACGGTCGACACCGGCGGGCACGGCCTGGTCCTGCAGCCCAGCGTCTTCAACTGGCCCGACGTGGGCGTCGACAAGGCCCCGGTCACCGCCGCGTCGATCCGCTACCCGGCGACGGGCGTCGGCCTGCTCTGGGAGTCGCCCCCACCGGCGCTGACGGGCCTGGCCCCCGTGCTCGGCCACACCAGGACGCAGATTCTCGCCGCCCTGGCCGAACCCCTGGCGACCGCGGCGCTGGCCACCCGCCTGGGCATCACGCCGAGCGCGGTCTCCCAACACCTGGGCGCGTTGCGCGGGGCCGGTCTGGTGTCCACGCAACGCAAGGGCCGCACCGCCCTCCACCTGCGCACGGACCGCGCGACCCACCTGCTGGGCGGCCCACCCCCGAACGCTCACTGACGGAGACCGGGCGACGGGGGTGAGCTGACAGCGCGCCCCGGCCCCGAGAAGGGGGCCGGGGCGTTTCCCTGCCGTCCGGCAGCCGAGGGCGCGTTACTCCGCCAGGGCGCCGAAGACGTAGGAGCCGGGGGCGTCCGGGTCGTCGCCGGCCCAGAACTCCGTCCAGTGGACGCGGAACTCGTCGCGGGTGAGGTGGCCGTCGCCGTCCAGGTCGAGGCGCGGGAAGATCTCGTCGGTCGCCGAGGGCGCGCCGTTCCACGTCTCGATGAGCGCGCCGTACTCCGAACGGGAGATCAGGCCGTCGCCGTTGAGGTCGATGGCCTCGAACATGGCGTCGGCGGTGCCGGTGACGGCGTCGGCCAGGTCGCCGAGCCCGTCCACGACGTGGAGCACCTGGTCGAGCGAGACGGCCTCGTCGCCGTCGGGGCCGGAGGCGGCCCGCAGCACCGGCCACCAGCCCGTCATGACGGAGACCAGCCGCTCCGGCGGCACGGACCCCGCGACGGCCGTCCAGCGGTGGGCGAGCGCCTGGAAGTCGGCCTGGGTCAGCCGGCCGTCGCCGTCCAGGTCCATCGCCCGGAAGACTCCGCCGACCTTCTTGCGCTGGAACTCACTGGCCACTTCTGCCTCCACTCTTGGGAAGACTCAATGCTGTCGAGGCCTCACCAACCGTGACCATAGTCATTCGAGTGACGAATACGTTACGGATCGTGGCTGCCGGGCGCTCGGAGCGGCGAAGCGCCGACGTCCCAGAGGATGCGCAACAGTGGCAAGCGATTGCCACGCAACCATGTGCCCCAACCTGCATCATTCACATCATCTATTGACAATGTAGGCAAGCGCTTGCAATCTTGTGCCCACTCCCCGACGAACGGGCGATCACGAAAGGACGTGGCGACCGTATGGACGCAAACCGACTGGGCAGACGGCAGCTCCTGCAGGGCGCGCTCGGGCTCGCCGCGCTGGGCGCGTTGGGCGCGTGCGGCTCGGGCGGCAGTGCCACCGGCGGCGCCGGGAGCGGCAGCGCACAGGCCAACGCGCGGGTGACGTTGCCGGGTCACGTGCCTTTCACCGGGCTCAAGGCGGACCTGCCGGGCACGGCCGACGGCGCCCTGCCGGCGTTCTTCGCCTATCCGGCCGACCCGGTGAAGTTCACCGCCGAGGTCCCGGCACGCGGCGGCGCCGTGCACGCCCTCTGCACCATGAACACCCCACCCACCCCGCTGGCCGGCAACCGCTACTGGCAGGCGCTCAACCAGGCGCTCGGCGCCGAGCTGAAGATCACCGGCGCGCCCACCGCCGACTACGTCAACAAGTTCCAGACCATGATGGCCGGCGGCGACCTGCCGGACACCATGGAGGTGCGGGCCAACACGCCGCAGCTCCCCGGCCTCCTTGAGGCGAAATTTCAGGAACTGTCCGAGTTCCTCTCCGGCGACAAGATCAAGGACTATCCCGGTCTCGCCAACATCCCGACCACGAGCTGGCAGTCCACGGTCTACAACGGCGGCATCTACGGCATCCCCATCCACCTGCCCGCGATCCGCCTGGCCGCCTCCGCCCGCGCCGACATCGTCGCCGCCAAGGGCCTGAGCCTGGACGTGCGGTCGGGCGCCGAGTTCGTCGCCCTGCTCAAGGGCCTGACCGAGCCCTCGGCCAACAAGTGGGCCATCGACGAGCCGCTCAGCACCCTGGAGTTCGTCGGCGCCATGCTCGGCGTCGCCAACAACTGGAAGGTCGAGGGCGGCCGCTTCACCAAGAACTACGAGCAGCCCGAGATGAAGAAGGCCCTGGAGGTCGTCGCGATACTGTGGAAGGACCAGGTCTTCCACCCCGACGCCTTCACCGCCACCGGCGCGCAGAAGGTCGCCTGGATGTCCAGCGGCGCCACCAAGATCCACGTGGGCGCGTCCACCTGGTCCAACATCGCGATCGCCGCCCGCGCCGCCGACCCGAAGGCCGAGCTCAAGGCCCTGCAACCGCCGAAGTTCGACGGCGGCGGCCCCGCGCCCACCTACCTCGGCCCGGCCGTCTTCTCCATCACCGGGCTGAAGAAGGCGCCCAAGGACCGCATCGAAGAGGTGCTGCGGGTGCTCAACTGGCTGGTCTCGCCCTTCGGCACCGCCGAGCACCGCCAGCGCGTCTACGGGGTCAAGGACTGGGACTTCACGCTCAAGGGCACCGACCCGATCCACACCGACGCGGGCAAGTCGGAGACCACCGTGCCCACCCTCTACATCGCGGCCTCGCCGGTCGTGCACTACGCGCCCGGCCACCCCGACATCACCAGGAACGAGTACGAGGCCGAGAAGGCCGCCCTCGTCGACGCCGAGCCCTGGCCGATCGGGGGCCTGTACTCGGCCACCGACCAGAGCCAGGGCGCGACGCTCGACAAGCGGATGCGTGACCTGCAGGCCGACATCATCCAGGGCCGCAAGCCCGTCTCCGCGTGGGACGAGGGCGTGGCCGCCTGGAAGTCGGGCGGCGGGGACAAGACGCGCGCCGAATACCAGGACGCGCTACAGCAATCAGGGAGGAACTGATGATCCGATTAGTGCTGGCCGCCCTCGCCGTCACGCTCGTGCTCCCGGGCACCGCGCACGCCGCCCGCGGGACCGCCCTCGTGCTGCCGGACCCGCCCGCGCACGGCATCGCCCGCGCCCAGGTGTTCGACAGCCAGGTGCCGGACAAGTCGGTCTACCAGGGGAAGGTCTCCTTCACCTGGGGCGCCTACCCCATCACCGGACAGCCCGCCGGGCTGGTCCCCAGCCGCTACATGCCGGTCATCCGCGACAACAGCCCCGACCGTCCGCTGGCGTGGTACCAGACCAACCACCCCGACTGGATCATGTACAAGGAGGACCGGGTCACGCCGGTCCTCCAGTCGGGCAGCTCCCAGGCCGTCACCCTCGACGTGGCCAACCCGGCGGCCCGGCAGTTCATGCTGGACAACCTGGTCAAGCCGGCCGCCGCGCTCGGCTACCAGGTGATCGCCATGGACAACGTCGTGCCGTGGAACTGGACCGCCGCCTCCGGCCACTACGACCAGGCCGGCACCTGGGTGCAGCAGTACGCGTCCGGCACCGACGACCCCGCCTACGCCGCGGCCTTCCTCGACTACCTGTGCTGGATGAAGAAGGAGATGCACAAGCTGGGCCTGGCCCTGGCGGGCAACATCAGCCCTCTGGGCGTCAACGCCTGGCAGCGCCAGCAGTCGGCGCAGGCCGTGCAGATCGTCGACCTGTGGCTGCACGAGGGCGGGTTCACCCGCGCCCGCGACGCGAACATCACCGACGACGAGTGGGCGCAGACGTTCGCCCTCTACCGCTCGGTCGTGGGCGTCAAGCCGGTCGTGACGGTGAACCAGACGACCACCACCGCGCTCGCCGACGCCGGTCAGCAGCAGGTCGACTGGATCATCGCCAACTACCTGCTGGTACGCGAGCAGCGGACGATGCTCACGCTCTGCGGGCGCAACCAGTACGGCGTCTGGCTGGACCGGCCCGAGCTGGACGTCGACCTCGGCACCCCCACGGGCGCGCCCGTCCAGGACGCCTCGGGCGCCTGGCGGCGTGACTACCAGCTCGGCAAGGCGCTGGTGAACCCGTCCTCCACCCAGAGCGCGACCGTCACCCTGCCCCCGGGCACCTGGACCGACTCGCACGGCGTGGCCCACACCGGCCAGGTCACCCTGATCCCCAATTCCGGCCTGATCCTGACCAGCTGAGGAAGACCACGTGCGCCTCCACCTCACCTCCCCCGGCGAGCCGCTGCCCGGCCTGGCCGAGATCGCCGCCGAGTACCCGGAGCGCTTCGGCGACGGGCCGGACGCCGTCCGCGTCCGGATGGTCCCCGGCGACGCGCCCGGCTACGCGATCGAGCGGGAGGACGGCGGCTGGCGCCTGACCTACGACCGCCCGCGCGACGCCTACCGGGCCCTGGGCGTCGCGATGGGCGATCTGTCCCCGCGTGCGGCGTCCAGTCCGTTCCGATCGCTGGCCCTCATGCTGGACGTGTCGCGCAACGCCGTCATGCGTCCCGCGTCGATCGCCTCCTACCTGCGCAAATGCGCGCTCATGGGCATCGACACGCTCTGGCTGTACATGGAGGACGTCTACGAACTGCCCGGCGAGCCCCTGTTCGGCTACGCCCGCGGCGCCTACACCGCCGACGAGCTGCGCGCGATCGACGACCAGGCGCACCGGCTGGGCATCGAGGTGATCCCGTGCGTGCAGACGCTCGGGCACCTGGAGCAGATCCTGCAGTGGCCGCGCTTCTGGCCGCTGCGCGACACCGAGCGCGTGCTGCTGGCCGGGGACGACGACGCCTACGCGCTGATCGGCCGGATGATCGAAACGGTCGCCTCCTGCTTCCGCAGCCGCCGCGTGCACATCGGCATGGACGAGGCCCACGGCATCGGCTCGGGCCGGTACCGCCGCCGCTTCGGCGAGCGGCCGCCGTTCGAGATCCTGTCCGCGCATCTGGAACGCGTGGTGGCGATCTGCGCGGAGCGCGGGCTGCGGCCGATGATCTGGAGCGACATGTACTTCCGGCTCGGCTCGGCGATCGACCACTACTACGACCCCGGCTCCGTGATCCCGTCCTGGGTGGCGGGCGGCATCCCCGCGCCGGTCGAGCTCGTCTACTGGGACTACGAGCACGGCGAGCGCGCCTTCTACGACGAGTGGATCCGCAGGCACCGGGAGGGCCTGGGCAAGGACCCGGTCTTCGCGGCGAGCGGCTGGACGCATCACCGCATGTGGGCCGCGCTGCCGAAGGCCCTGGCGACGCTGTCGGCCGGGATGGCCGCCGCCCGCGACGCGGGCCTGGCCGAGGCGGCCGTCACCCTGTGGGGCAACGACGGCACCGAGTGCGACCTGTTCTCCGCCCTTCCCGCCGTCCAGCGCTTCGCCGACCTGGCGTACGGCGGTCCGGACGAGGACCTGGCGGCCACCTTCGCCGGGTCGTGCGACGCCACGCTGGACGGCTGGCTGGCCGCGGCCGAACTGGACCTGCTGCCCGGCTCCGGCGACCCGGTGGCCTGGCGCGGCAACCCGGCCAAGTGGCTGCTCTGGCACGACCCGGTGCTCGGCTTCCTCACCTCCGGCCTGCCGCCCTGGCTGGCCGGTCACTACGACGACCTGGCCGCCCGCCTGCGGGAGGCCGCGCGGGTCAGGCCCGGCGACGTCCGGCTGGCCTTTCCCGCCCTGCTCGCCGAGGTGCTGGCCGCCAAGGTGCGGCTGCACACCGGCGACGACGCCGACCTGTCCGCCCTGACCGACGGGGTGCGCCGCCTGCGCGAGCTGCACCGCCGGGTCTGGTGCGGCGACAACAAGCCGTTCGGCTGGGACGTGATCGACCGCCGCTACGGCGGCCTGCTCGCCCGCCTGGACCACCTGGCCGAGCACGGCCGTCCCGACTTCGAGCGCCACGATCCCTATCCGGACGGCGGCGCGATCGCCCAGTGCCTGCCGTACGCCAGGGTCGCGTCGGCGGGTTTCATCAGCTGAGAAAGGGTGCGCATGCTGCTCAGAAGGCCGCCTGCCGTACGTCAGGAGAGCCGCTGGCGGCGCGACAGGTTCCTGTTGCTGCTGGCCGTGCCCGGCATGACGATCGTGATCCTGTTCCACTACGTGCCGCTGCTGGGGAACGTGGTGGCCTTCCAGGACTACCAGCCCTACATCGGGATCTTCGAGGCGCCCTGGGTGGGCCTGCGGAACTTCGAGGGCATCTTCACCTTCGACCCCGCGTTCGTCAACGCCCTGGTGAACACGCTGGTCATCTCGTTCCTCCAGGTCGTGTTCGTCTTCCCGGTGCCGATCGCGCTGGCGCTGCTGCTGAACTCGCTGCTTTCGGAGCGCGTCAAGCGGGTCGTGCAGTCGGTGTTGTACCTGCCGCACTTCATGTCCTGGGTGATCGTGGTCGCGATCTTCCAGCACATGCTGGGCAACGGCGGGCTGCTCAACGCCTGGATGCGCAGCAAGGGCATGGAGGGGTTCGACCTGATCGGCGACCCCGGCCTGTTCAAGGTGGTGATCACGTCCCAGGTGATCTGGAAGGACACCGGCTGGGGCACGATCCTGTTCCTGGCCGCGCTGTCCCGGGTCGACCTGGCGCTCTACGAGGCGGCGGCGGTCGACGGGGCGAGCCGGATGCGGCAGATGTGGCACGTCACGCTGCCCGCGATCCGCGGCGTCATCGTGCTGCTGCTCATCCTCAAGCTGGGCGACGTGCTGACCGTCGGGTTCGAGCAGATCCAGCTCCAGCAGCGGGCGGTGGGCGTGGACGCCTCCGAGGTGCTGGACACCTACGTCTACAACAACGGCGTGACCGGCGGGAACTGGGGCGTGTCGGCCGCGGTCGGGCTGGTCAAGGGCGTGATCGGGGTGGCGCTGGTGCTGGCCGCCAACAAGATCGCGCACATCTTCGGCGAGAGGGGCGTGTACTCGCGATGACGAGCGCGCACATCACCAGGGCGGCCGGCCGCCGCGACGCGCGCCCCAGGGAGCTGCGCAACGGCCTGGAACCGGCGGGCCGGCCGATCAGGGCGCTCAAGGGCGTCGTGCTGCTGGCCGCCTGCCTGGTGGTGATCCTGCCGTTCGTCGCGGTGATCGCCACCAGCCTGGCCGACCAGGTGCAGATCAACCTGGCCGGCGGCTACGTCCTGTGGCCCGAGCACCCCACGCTCGACGCCTACCGGGCGATCTTCGCCGGCGGCGTGGTGTCGCGGGCGCTGTTCGTGTCGCTGGGCGTCACGGTCGTCGGCACCCTGCTGAGCCTGACCTGCACGACGCTGCTGGCCTACTCGCTGTCGCGGCCGGGCAGCTTCGCCTCCCGGCCGTTGCTGCTGCTCGTGCTGTTCACGCTGCTGTTCTCGCCCGGCATGATCCCGAGCTACCTGATCGTCAAGCAGCTCGGCCTGCTGGAGTCGTACTGGTCGCTGATCCTGCCGGTGCTGGTCAACGGGTTCAACGTGATCGTCGTCCGCTCGTTCTTCCTCGACCTGCCCAGGGACCTGCTCGACTCGGCGCGCATCGACGGGGCCGGCGAGTTCCAGGTGCTGCGCCGGGTGGTGCTGCCGCTGTCGAAGGCGGTGCTGGCCGTCGTGGGCCTGTTCTACGCGGTCTCGTACTGGAACAGCTTCTTCTCGGCCATGCTCTACCTCAACGACTCGGCCAGGTGGCCGCTGCAGCTCGTGCTGCGCACGTACGTGGTCGACAACGCCACGATGGGCGTGGACAACACCGCGCTGACCGGCGAGCTGCCGCCGCCGCAGCAGGCCCTGCAGATGGCCGTGCTGGTCATCTCGCTGGTGCCGATCCTGATCGTCTACCCTTTCCTGCAACGTCATTTCGCCAAGGGCATTCTGATCGGGGCGGTCAAGGGATGAGCACGGTCTGGCTGTTCACGGGCGACAGCGTGACCCAGGGGGCGTTGCACACCTTCGGCTGGCGCGACTACACCCAGCTGTTCGCCGAGCGGGTGCGCTTCGAGCTCAACCGGCCGGCCGACGCGGTCATCAACACCGGCGTCAGCGGCCAGAAGGTCTCCCAGCTCGACGTCGAGGGCGCGGTGCTGCGCCACCGGCCCGACGTGGTCGCGCTGATGTTCGGGCTCAACGACTGCGCGGCCGGGCCCGCGGGCCTGCCCGGTTTCGTCCGCGACTACGCCGCGGTGATCTCCCGCGTACGGGAGGCCGGCGCGACGGTCGTGCTCCAGACGCCCAACCGGGCCCCGGAGTCCGGCTGGGCCGACCTGCCCGCCTACGCCGAGGCGGTGCGCTCGCTCGACGCCGACGTGCTGGTCGACCACCACGCCACCTGGGACGGCGGCGAGCACTGGATGGGGTCGGGCTGCCACCCCAACGAGTACGGCCACCGGGCGCTGGCCAGGAACCTGCTGCGGGCGCTCGACCTGTGGGAGCCGGTCGGGGTGAGCGGGTCGCTGTTCATCCCGTGACACCGGGGATGACCGACTCCCAGCCGTCCTGCGGGTCGCGCAGCTCGACGGCCGCCACCGCGTCGTCGAGCCTGGCGGCCCATCGCGCGTAGACGGCCTGGCCCGCCTCGCCGTACAGCTCGACGGTGGCGCCGAGGCGCTCGTGGCGGGCGAAGGCCAGGGCGCGCAGGACGTCGTGCACGCGGGCCGCGCCGAGGCTGTCGCCGAGCCAGAGCAGGTCGGTCATGAGCTTGTAGGTGGTGCCGAAGTAGGCGCCGTCGGGGCGGGCGGTGACGGGGGCCGGGGCGAGCGCGCCCACGCCGCGGACGTCGAGGGCCAGGACGGCCCGGCCCGTGCCGATTCTCTCCCTGATCCAGTCCTGGCGGCCGGGCAGGGACGCGGTGCCGTGCTCGAACAGGGCGACGACCAGGGTGCCCGCCGGGTCCGGCGCTCCGGCCAGGACGCCCGCGTTCCACACGTCACGCTCGGAGCGCCAGAACACGTGCCGGACGGGCACCAGCGCCTCGGGACGGTCGAACCAGCGCGGGAAGAACTCGGCGGGCGGCTCACGATGGGCGCGGACGAGCGCCGCGACCTGCTCGATCGAGGCCGGCCGCGCCGGCGGATCGGGCACGTGCGGCGTGCCGGGACGGTCGCGGAAGACGCCGTCGCGGGTGCAGGCCAGGGCCTCTGCGGGCAGGGTCTCCGGTTCGGCCTCGGAACGCACGACGCCGCCCAGGTGGCGGGCCAGGAAGGCGGTCGCCGCGCGGGCCAGCTCCGGGTGGTAGCCGTGGGCCACGGGGGCGCGGGCGACCGACAGCGCGCCGGGGGCGTCCAGCAGGGCGTAGGCGCGGGCGGCGCGGGACACCGTCTCCAGCGTGCCGTCCAGCGGGAAGAAGTCGTAGTCGGCCGCCAGCACCAGGGCCGGGCGCGGGGCCATGGCCATCAGCAGGTCCTCGTGGCCGACGCCCAGCAGGGTGCCGCCGGGCAGGATCTGCTCGGCGTCCTGGGCCTGTCCGGCCCACAGGTAGGCGCGTCTGCTGGTGACGAACGTGCCGGGCGCGGCGGCGGCCAGCCGGGGTTCGAGCGCCATCATGAGCGTGGTGAGCACGCCGCCGCCGCTGTTGCCGGTGATGCCGACGCGCGCCGGGTCGACGTCGGGGCGGGCGCACAGGTGGTCGAGGCCGCGCCGGGCGTCGTGCACGAAGTGGGCGGCCAGGGAGTGGCCGGCCCGCCAGCAGGTCACCCCGGCGTCGGTGTGCTCGGAGACGCCGCCGTCGCCCCGGTCGGCGAGGGCGCGTTCGCCCTGGCCGACGGGGTCCATGACGAGGACGACCAGCCCCGCCCCGGCCAGGCGGGCGCAGACGGCCTGGTACGTGGGGTGCGCCTTGGCCTGACCGCCGTGCCCGCAGACGAACAGCACGGCCCCCGCGGGCTCGGGCAGGTGGGCGGGCCGCCAGAGGTTGGCCGGCACCGGGACGCCGGGCGCGGTGTGCAGCAGCAGGCGTTCGACGACGAGGTCACCGGTGCGCACGCTGCCCAGGTGCTCGACCTCCGGCGGGGCCGTGCCCTCCGCGAAGGGCGGGAGCGTCTCGCCGTACAGGCTCGTGGTGAGGGCGGCGCGCACGGCCGCCTGCCGGGCGCGGACCTCGGCCGGAGTGGACAGCGCGTCGTTGACCGCCTCCCACCGCGACAGCAGCCGCTCGGTGCGCCGGTAGACGTGGGCCTGGAGGTCGTGCGTGACGTCGAAGCGGCCGTCGAGGAACGGCCCGAACCCGGGGATCACCGGCTCGGGGCCGGTCCGGTCGAGCTGCGCACCACCAGGTAGGTCTCCAGCTCCACCAACGGCGGCGGGGGCTCGCCGTGCAGCCCGTCGAGGACGTCGAGCAGCAGGTCGACGGCGGTGGCGCCGGCCTCGGCGCCGGGCACGTGGATCGAGGTGAGCGTCGGGTAGGCCATGCCGGACAGCGGGCTGTCGTCGATGCCCATGACGCTCAGGTCGCGCCCGACGCTGAGGCCGCGCTCGGACATGCGGGCCATCACGCCCAGCGCGATGAGGTCGTCGTAGGCGATGACGGCGGTGGCCGGGCTGCCCTGCAGCAGGTCGGCCGCCTGCACCCCGGCCTGCACCTGCGGCTCGAACGGGCCGAACGTCACCAGCTCGGCCCCGAGCTGCGCGCACGCCTCGGTGATCGCGGCCTGGCGCTGCTGGTTGGACCACGAGCGCCGGGGGCCGGCCAGGTAGCCGATCCGCCGGTGGCCGAGCGCCACCAGGTGCTCGACCGCCTGGCGCATGCCGTCGGCGTTGTCGATCAGCACGGACGGGTGCTCGGGCACGCGCCGGTTGACGAACACGGTGGGCCCGAGCCGCCCGATCTCGGCGATGCGCGGCTCCGGCGAGCGGGGCGAGACCATGATCAGGCCGTCGACCTGCTTGCTCAGCACCCGTGCCCGGTCGAGCTCGTCTGCGGCCCGCTCGTCGGTGTCGGCCAGCACCACGACGAGGTCCTTGCGCGCCGCGCGGGCCTGCACCGCCTTGATGATCGGTGGGAAGAACGGGTTGGCCACGTCGGGCACGATGAGGCCGATCGTGCCGGTGCGCCCCATCGACAGCGACCTGGCGACCCGGTTGGGCGTGTAGCCCATCTCACGGGCGACCCGGGCCACCTTGTCGCGGGTCTGCGCGCTGACCCTGCCCGGATCGGACAGGGCGCGCGAGACCGTGGACGGCGACAGGCCGCACGCCTGGGCGACATCGGCCAGGGTGACGGTCATGGGCATCTTTCCTTCATGGGTGCGACGCTAGCGCAAGCGGTTGCGCATGGTTTCCGGTTGTGCAGCTTTCTCTGCCGCTTCCATCATAGGCAACCGCTTGCGAGAAGGGCTTCGACATCCACGGGCTGACCGGTCTGCGACGACCGCCGGACGGCCTCGCCGACCGCCACGGCCCTGGCGCCGTCCAGGCTGCCGGCGCGCAGGCCCAGCGGGTCGGCGCCGTCCCCGGCGAACAGGTCGCGCACGAGGAGCTCGTCGGCGCCGAGATGCCCCCCGGCCTCCCCCTCGACGACGATCTCCCGCCGGTCGCCGAACATCGGGTGGACGACGATCGGCTCGGGCGGGCCTACGGCCTGCCTGCCGTATTCGAGGCCGGCCTCGATGCGGCCGTGCGTGCCGTTGATGCCCAGCCGGTAGCCCTCCCACGGCGCGGAGAACTGGATGCTGTACGACAGATGAGCGCCGCCACGGTAGCGCACGAGGGCCGCGTAGTTGTCCTCGATGTCGATCTCCGTGTCGTAGATGTGACCGAGAGGGCTGTCGGGCAGCGACACGCCTTCCTCGGCCCAGCGCCGCCGGTAGGGGTCGTCGGCCGCGTGCGGGCTGCCGGCGCCGTAGTAGGCGCGCGAGCCGTAGCCGAAGACCTGCGCGGGCACGTCGGCCAGCCACCAGCCGACCAGGTCGAAGTGGTGGCAGCTCTTGTGCACCTGGAGGCCACCGGACAGCTCGGCCCGGCGGTTCCAGCGCTGGAAGTAGCTGGCGCCGTGCAGGGTCTCGACGTTCCAGACGAGTTCGACGCCGACCACCCGGCCGATCTCGCCCGCCATGAGCAGCCGTTTGATCGCCTGGTGGCGGGGGGCGTAGCGCAGGTTGTGAGTGACGCGGACCCGGCCGCCTGGGTCGGCCTCGACGATCCTGGCGGCGTCGCGGGCGGTGGTGACCATGGGCTTCTCCGACACCACGGTCAGGCCGCGGGCCAGGCCGGTGAGGATGGCCTCGGCGTGCGTGAAGTCGGGCCCGGCGACCAGCAGGGTGTCGGGGCGGGTCTCGGTGATCAGGTCGTCCAGCCGGTCCGGCGGGTACCAGGGCAGAACGGGGTCGAGGTCGCGTACCCGGGCCTCGTCGGGGTCGCACACCGCGACGATCTCCCCGTCCCCGGCGTGGGCGCCGAGCAGCGGGCGGACGAACACCGACATCGCCCGCCTGCTCAGCCCGGACAGCGCGTAGCGCCGGCGCTCAGCCACCGTTCACCGCCGGCTCGTCGGTGACCAGCGCGGCCGAGTCGCGGTCGAGGAAGAGCCGCGCTCCGGCCTGCCCGCGCAGCCACGTGGCCGGGCAGTGCGCCCCGACCGGCCCGCGCAACGCCTGCCGCACGGCGTGCGCCTTGCGTGCCTCCGGCACCACGGCCTGCACGTGCCGCGCCCCGAGCAGGGCGGGGACGGTCAGCGTGATGGCCGTGGCCGGAACCGCGCCGAACCCGGCGAAGTGCCCCTCCCCCACCTGCTGGTGCCGGGAGGCGGAGGTGAGGGTGATCACCCGGGCCCATCGGGGGTCGTCGCGGTCGGCGTCGTGCGGCTCGTTGAAGGCCAGGTGCCCGTTCTCCCCGATGCCCAGGCAGACCAGGTCGAGCGGGGCCTCCCGGAGCAACGCCTCGTAGCGGGCGCACTCGGCCTCGGGGTCGGCCGCGTCGCCGTCGATGTAGCACACCCGGGCCGGGGCGAAGGGCTCCTCGACGTGCTCCCTGATCCAGCGGCGGAAGGAGGCGGGGTGCCGGTCGTCGATGCCCACGTACTCGTCCATGTGGAACACGGTCACCTGCTCCCACGGCACCTGCTCCTCGCGCAGGGCGGCGACGAAGGCGAGCTGGGAGTTGCCGGTGGCGATCACGACCCGGGCGGCGCCGGCGGCCGACACGCGCGAGCGCAGGACGTCCGCCGTGTGGCCGGCCGCCGCGACGGCCATGGCCCGCTGGTCGTCGTACACGGCGACCGGCAGCGCTTCGGCGTCGAATCGGGCGAGGGGCTCGTTCACGTGGTGGTTTCCCTTCTGATGACGGCCGCGGCGCCGTGCCGGGCCAGGTCGCGCAGGTCGGCGAGGACCTGCCCGGTGAAGGCGGGCTCGTCCGGCAGGTCCGCGCCGAACACCTCGGGCACGCGCAGCGCCTCTTCGGGCGGCAGCGAGCGCAGCCGGTCGGCGAGCGGGTCGGAGACCTCCAGGGGCCGCCCGCGGTCGTCCACGCCGCCGCGGACGTGCCGCAGCCAGGCGGCGACGGCCAGGCAGGCCCAGCGCGGGTGCGCCCCGGCCGCCAGCCGGTCCCTGACGGTGCCGAGCAGCCGGATGGGCACCTTGAGCGAGCCGTCGATCGCCACCTGGGCGCACCGGTGGCGCAGCGCGGTGTTGCGCATCCTGGCCAGGATCGCGGCGGTGTAGACCGCCAGGTCGAGGCCGTCCGGCGGGGTCAGCGAGGGCAGGACGTCCTCGGCGGTCAGCCGGTGGGCGAGCGCCTCCAGCGCGGGGTCGGCGAGCGCCGTGGCGATGTGCTCGTGCCCGATGAGCGCGCCGGTGTAGGCGAGCGTGCTGTGGGTGCCGTTCAGGATGCGGATCTTGGCCTGCTCGTGCGGGGTGACGTCGGCGGTGAACAGCGCGCCGCCGCGCTCCCACTCCGGCCGCGCGGCCGGGAAGCCGTCCTCCAGCACCCAGTGCGTGTACGGCTCCGCCACGACGACGGCTGGGTCGCCGGTGAGCTCCCGGTCCTCCCTGGTGGCGGCGGGGACGATGCGATCGACGACCGTGCCGGGGAAGGTGACCTCGGCCCCGATCCCGGCGTACTCCTGGAAGAGCTCCCGGAGGCGGCGGCCGTTGCCCGGCACGTTGTCGCACGACACCACGGCCAGCGGCCCGGCGTCCTTCCGCGCCCGCGCGGCCAGCCCCTCGGCGAGCAGGGCGACGACGGCGCCGCCCGGCCGGTACGCCTTCTCGGTGACGGTCAGCGTGACGACCGTGGTCTCCGGGTCGGCGAGGACCGCGACGACCCGGTCGCGTTCGGTGGGGGCGTGCAGGGTGGCGCGGATCGAGGAGATCGTGCGGGCGGTGGCGCGTTCGCCGTCGCGCACGAGCAGCGTGTAGCGGTGCCCGCGCTCGCGCAGGGCGCGCACGACCTCGGCCGAGCGGGGCGCGACCGCGCACACCTCCCATCCGGCGTCCTCGGTGTAGACCGCCTGGTGGGCCCGGTGGAAGGCGCCCAGGCCGACGTGGACCACGCGCGGCATCACATCACCGCGCCGAGCTGCCAGGGCACGAACTCCTCGGCGCCGAAGCCCAGCTCCTCGCTGCGCGTCGGCTCACCCGAGGCGACCCGCAGCACCAGGTCGAAGATCTGCCTGCCGACGGTCTCCAGATCGGCGCGGCCGTCGGCGACGGGACCGCAGTCGAGGTCCATGTCCCCGGCCATGCGGCGGAACAGCTCGCTGCTGGTGGCCAGCTTGGCGCTGGGGACCGGGCGGCAGCCGTAGACCGAGCCGCGGCCGGTGGTGAAGCAGATGACGTTGGCGCCCCCGGCGACCATGCCGGTGGCCGACACGGGGTCGTAGCCGGGCGTGTCCATGAAGACCAGGCCCTTGGCCTCGACGCGTTCGGCGTATTCGTAGACGGCGGTCAAAGGCGTGGAACCGCCCTTCGTGACCGCTCCGAGGGACTTCTCCAGGATTGTGGTGATCCCGCCCTCCCGGTTGCCCGGTGAGGGATTGTGGTCCATGCTGCCGCCGTGCGCGGCGACGTACTCGCGCCACCAGGCGACGCGTTCCATCAGCCGGGCGGCGACGCGCGGGTCGGCGGCCCGTTCGGCGAGCAGGTGCTCGGCGCCGTAGATCTCCGGGGTCTCCCCCAGCACGGCGGTGCCGCCCTGGGCGACCAGCAGGTCGGCGGCGACCCCCAGGGCGGGGTTGGCGGTCAGGCCGGAGTAGCCGTCGGAGCCGCCGCACTGCAGGCCGAGGATCAGCTCCGAGGCGGGGACGCGGGTGCGCCGGGCCCTGGCGACGTCGGGGAGCAGCTCCTCGACGGCCCTGGTGGCGGCGTCGACCGTCTTCCTCGTGCCGCCGAGCTCCTGGATGGTCATCGTGGGGATGTCGGTCGTGGGCTGGTTGACCTCGCAGCCGAGGCCGAGCATGAGGATCGCGCCGAAGTTGGGGTGGGCGGCGTAGCCGTCGAGGGTGCGGCGCAGGATCGCCAGGCCCTCGCCGTCGTCGGCCAGGCCGCAGCCGGTGTTGTGGGTCAGGGCGACGACGCCGTCGATGCCCTCGTGGTCCTGGAAGCGCTGGGCCACGAGTCTGGCGACCGTGGCCGAGCAGTTGACCGAGGTGAGGATGCCGATGTGGTTGCGGGTTCCGACCCTGCCGTTGGGCCGTACATAGCCATTGAAGTACGACATTTCGTGAGGTGTGGCGGTCGGTGGTGGTGGGGCGGGGGCCGTCCGGCGGGGGGCGGTGTCGTCGTAGCGCAGGTTGTGCGTGTGCACGTGCGCGCCCGCCGCGACCGGGGCCGACGCCACGCCGATGTGCTGGCCGTACTTGAGCACCGGCTCGTCGGCCCGCAACGCCCGCAACGCGACCTTGTGTCCCCTCGGCACGTCCTCGGCGAGCACCAGCCCGCCGTGCCGCTCACCCGCGCGCAGGTCGCGTAAGGCGACCGCGACGTCATCCCCCTCGCGCAGCCGCAGCAGATCCTCGCCCATCAGGCAGTCCCCTCGTCCAGCCGCAGCAGATCCTCGCCCATCAGGCAGTCCCCTCGTCCAGCCGCAGCAGATCCTCGCCCATCACGCAGTCCCTTCCCGGAGCCCGTCCTCGTCCAGCAGCCAGCGCCCGCCCACGATCGTGGCCCGCACGCCGAAGTCGTCGTCGAACAGCGCCAGGTCGGCCAGGCGGCCCGCCCGCAGCGCCCCCAGGTCGCGCCGCCCGAGCACCCGCGCGGGTGTGGCCGTGGCCATCGCGACCACCTCCGGCACGCTCAGCCCCAGCTCGCGCCGCAGGTGGCCGAGCATCGGGCCGAGCCCGGTCGTGCTTCCGGCGAACGCCGCGCCGCCCGGCAGCATCCCCACCCCGTCGCGCACGACGCAGTCGAGCGCGCCCAGCCGGTACGGCGAGCCGTCCGGCAACCCGGCGCCCGGGGTGGCGTCCGACACCACGCACAACCGCCCCGGCAGGCAGCGCGCGGCGATCCGCAGGAGTTGCGGCGGCAGATGCCGGCCGTCGGCGATCACCTCGGCGGTCAGCCCGTCGCTGGCCAGCGACTCCTCCAGCAGCCCCGGCACCCGCCACGGCCCCTGCCGGATCAGCGCCGACTGCCCGCTCCACAGGTGGGTGAGGTGCGTGACCCCGGCCGCGACGGCGGCGGCGAAGACGTCCCCGGCGGCCTGGCTGTGCCCGGCGGCCACGACGCTCCCGGCGGCGGCGAAGCGCCGCACGGCCTCGATGCCGCCGGGCAGCTCGGGAGCGAGGGTGACCATGCCGGGCGTGCCGGCGGCCAGCAGCGCGCCGACCGCCTCGCCCGACGGGTGCAGGAGCAGCCCCGGGTCGTGCGCCCCGGCCTGCTCGGGGGCCAGGAACGGCCCTTCCAGATGGACGCCGAGCAGCCGCGCGCCGTCCCGCCGGTGCTCGTCCTGCTCGGTGAACGTCCGGGCCAGCGCGAGGCGGTCGGCCATGTCGGCCAAGGGAGCCGTGGCCAGCGACGCCTGGACCGCGGTCACGCCGAAGCGCGTCTGGGCGGCCAGCACCGCCGCCCAGTCGGCGGCCTCCCCCTGGTCGAACCCGTGCCCGGCGGCTCCGTGCGTATGCAGGTCGATCAGGCCCGGCGTCAGGTACAGGCCGCCGGCGTCCACGCGCGGCACGCCGTCCAGCGATCCGGCGGGCAGCACCGCCTCGATCCGGTCGCCGGAGACGATGACGGCCAAGTCCTCCCGGACCTCCTCCGGCAGGACCGTCCGGACGCCGGTCAAGGCGTATCTCGCCATGCACTCCCCCATCGCGGCAAGCGGTTGCGCAACCTGTTTATCCCATTGAAGACGCCGCCATCAAGAGCTTGTCGGCAATTGCCGCAAACGCTTGCCTTACGTATGATCGGCGCCACGCGAAGCAGAGAGGAGCGCCCGTGTCCCCCGCACGACGCTTCGAGGGCCGCGACGCCCTCGACCCGCACCCCGAGGACCACCCGTCATGAGCGACCTCCGCATCGCCGTCGTCGGCGCGGGCCAGCGGGTCAGCATCGCCCAGGAGGCGCACCGCCCCGGCCGGGGCGCCCGGATCACGACCGTCTGCGATCTCGACCCGGCCCGCCTCGCCCGTGCCAGGACCCTGTTCGGCGACGACGTGCGCACCACGACCCGCCTGGAGGAGGCCCTCGACGCGGACGCCATCATCGTGGCCACCCCCGACCACCTGCACGCCGGGCACGCGATCGCCGCCCTGAGCGCGGGCCTGCCCACGTTCGTGGAGAAACCGCTGGCCACCACCGTGGACGACGCCGACCGCGTCCTGGAGGCGGCCCGCGCCCACGGCGCCCGCCTGTACGTCGGCCACAACATGCGTCACATGCCGGTCGTCCGCGAGATGCGCTCGCTGATCGGGCAGGGCGCGATCGGCGAGGTGACGGCCGTCTGGTGCCGCCACTTCGTCGGCCACGGCGGCGACTACTACTTCAAGGACTGGCACGCCGACCGCCGCAACACCACCGGCCTGCTGCTGCAGAAGGGCGCCCACGACCTCGACGTCATCCACTGGCTGGCCGGTTCGCGCACCGGCCTGGTGACGGCCATGGGCTCCCTGGGCGTCTACGGCCGCGTCGAGGACCGCTCACCCGGCCTGGACGAGCACTGGTTCGACCCCGGGCGCAACTGGCCGCCGCTCAGCCAGCGCGGCCTCAACCCGGTCATCGACGTGGAGGACCTGTCGATGGTCCTGATGCGGCTGGACAACGGGGTGCAGGCCAGCTACCAGCAGTGCCACTACACGCCCGACTACTGGCGCAACTACACGGTGATCGGCACCGAGGGCAGGCTGGAGAACTTCGGCGACCATCGGGGCACCGGCGTCGTACGGGTGTGGAACAGGCGCCGGCGCGACTACGACGCCGACGGCGACCTGGTCGTCACCGTGCCCGAGGCCGAAGGCGGGCACGGCGGGGCCGACCGGGCGCTGATGACGGAGTTCCTCCGCTTCGCCAGGGACGGCCGGGCCACCGACACCTCGCCCGTGGCCGCCCGGGACGCCGTGGCGGCGGCGTACCACGCGACCCTGTCGCTCCGCTCGGGGTCCACGCCGTGCGCGGTGCCGCCGGTCTCCCCTGAGGTATCGGCCCATTTCGCGATCCAGGACGCTGGAATCACCGGGGGCGGCGTCGGGCGAGTGCCGGGCGCATGATTATGATCAAGGTCGCGGCGGAAATGATCTACCGTTCCGCCGCGATGGCCGCCCCACCCCCGAAGGGATGCTATGCCCAAGCTCACCCGTGCCGCCGCGACCACGTTCGCGGCGGTCGCCCTGGCCGCGACCTGCTCCGCGCTGACCGCGCCCGCCAGCTCCGCAACCACCTCGGTCGCGGCGTCCACCTGGATCAAGTACGGCGACTACTCCAGCGAGGCGAAGTGCGTCGCCAAGGGCAAGCAGCTCAAGGCCAGCGGCGCCTACCTGTCGTACTTCTGCGAGTACACCGGTTTCTTCACGCTGATGGTCCTGACCAGGTAGTCGCCTGATCGCCGCCGGCCCGGAGGTCATCTCCTCCGGGCCGGCGGGCTCGAACCTCACCCGCCGGCGGGCTCACCGAAGATCATGGTGTGCCCGAGCGGCCAGCCGGGGTCGCCGGTGCGGGCGAAACGCACCCAGGCGGCGTGCATCGCGTCGGCCACCGCCTGCGGCGCGTCCGGCCCCGCGGTGCGTGCGACGCCGGGCGCGTCCAGCACGTCGAAGACGAACGGCAGGTCGAGGTTGTGCACCGCGCCCACGCGTCCGCCGCCGACCGGGCTCTCGACGGGCGACTCCCACCGGAACTCGTAGCCGTGGGCGGGCCTGGCCTCGCGGATCCAGCGGGTCTCGCGGGTGAACAGGTGCTCGGTGACGGCGCGTCCGACGCGTTCGGCGGGCGTGCGGCCGGGTTCGTCCACCTGGACGCCGAGATGGTCCAGCAGGGCCTGCGCACCGGCCTCGTCGACACCGGCGGCCATCCGGCGGACGAACACGTCGGCCTCCTGGGACGTGCAGCCGACCAGCAGGGGCAGATCCCCGCTCGCGCCCGCGCGCAGGGCGGCCAGCGGGACGTCCGGGATCAGATCGCCGTCCACGACCGGCTTGACCGGCACCGACTCGTTCAGCCCGCCGGAGTCGCCGGTCAGCGGCGGCGGCTGTTCGGCGACGAGCGCCTCGGGGGACAGCGCGGCGAAGGCCGACCTGGTCGGGGCGATGCCCAGCCGGGCGGCGAGCGCCTTGGCATGGTCGCGGGCCTCCTGCTCGCCGGCGACCAGGGTGGCCGAGCCGCTCATCACGATCGCGCGATGGAACAGCCCTGCGGCGCGGGGCATCGTCAGCAGGGTGGCGACGGCGGCGGCGCCCGCCGACTGCCCGGCGACCGTCACGTTGCCGGGGTCGCCGCCGAAGGCCGCGATGTTGTCGCGCACCCACTCCAGCGCGGCCAGCCAGTCGAGGACGCCCCGGTTGAGCGGGGCGTCCTCCAGGGCCAGGAAGCCCTCGAAGCCGAGCCGGTAGTTGACGGCCACGCAGACCACGCCGTCGCGGGCGAAGCGGTGGCCCTGGTGCCAGGCCGCCCCGTTGCCGCCGATGGAGAACGCGCCGCCGTGGATCCAGACCAGGACGGGCAGCCCCGCCGGGCCGGTCCGCGGGGTGCGCACGTCGAGGTTGAGGCAGTCCTCGCCGGCCTGGAAGACGTCGGGCGCATACAGGCCGATGTCCTCACCGGCCGCCTGCGGGGCGGCGGGGCCGCGCGTGACGGCGGGCCGCACGCCGTCCCACGCCGGTGGCGGGACGGGCGCGCCGAAGCGGTGCTCGCCGAAGGGCGGGGCGGCGTACGGCACCCCGAGAAAGGCGAGCACCCCCTCCTCGACCATGCCCTCGACCAGCCCCGACGCGGTACGCACGATCATGCCCGGCGCCATCCGGCCGTCCCTTCGACGATTCTGACGGCCGCCCGGGTGAGCGGCTCAAGCCCGGCCTCGTCCACCTTGTCCAGGGTGTCGGCCGAGTCGAACAGGTACATGGGAGCCGACAGGAAGTGCACGAGCGGCACCCCTTCGGGATGGAAGAAGGCCCCGTCGGTGGGCGGCATCGGCGAGAACACGTCCGGCGGCAGCACGAACGAGCGTCTCAGGTCCTCCGCGACGAGGGCCGCCGCCACCAGGCTCTCCAGCTCCGGCTTCCTGCTGGTGAACCACCAGCGGGTCTCGGGGTCGCCGGTGGGCGTGAGCTCGCCGTCCTCGACCACGCACCGCCGGGCGGCGTGCTCCAGGTGGAGCTGGAGGACGACGTCGTCCAGCAGGCCGCGGTTGTCCTCGATGAAGGCCCGGGTGCCGGCGGCGTGCGCCATGTGGCCCGCGGTCAGCAGGAAGAGCAGGTTGTGCGGCCGGTCGCGCTCGGGCACCGCGGCCCAGTACTGGGCGGCGGCCAGCACCAGCGCGATCCCGGAGGCGTCCTCGACGGCCGAGGCCCAGGGCGCGTCGTGGTGCGAGCCGATGATCATCCACTGGTCGGAGCGGCCGGGGAGCGTGCCGATCACGTTGTGCGAGACGGCCGGGCCCGTCTCCGACTCGACGGTGAGCGTGCCCGTACAGGGCCCCTCGTCGACCAGGTCGAGCACCCGGCGCGAGTCGCCGCCCGACAGCCAGACGGCCGGCAGGTCGCGGTGGACGGCGTCGTAGGGCACGTAGTAGTCGCGGGTCTCCCACGGCACCCCGGTCAGCGCGCCCGCGAAGGCGGCGGCGCCGCCGTCGATGACGCCCTGGAGGACGTCGAGGTAGTCGAGCTGGAACGGCAGCGTCTGGACCAGCTCACCGAAGACGTCCTCGGGGTCGTGCACGGCCGTCGCCAGGTCCCTGACATAGGACTGCGGCAGCTCGGTGAAGGCGTACTCGGGCACGACGATCGCCCCCGGCACGACCTCGCGGCTGACCGGCGCGCGCACGACCGCCTTCGGCGTGGTGTAGGGCAGGGCGGAGGCCGCCACCCGGACGCCCCTGGACGGGTCGGCGTCCAGGCGCACCTCCAGGGCCGCCGTCACCGGCCGCCAGACGGGCAGCTCGACCGGCGTCAGCCGCACGTCGCGCAGCCCGAACCCGGTGAAGCGCTCGGCCGCCCACGCGGCGGTCCAGTCGTCGGCCGGGTAGCCGGGACGCCTGACGCCCCGCGCGGTGACCGTCTCGATCCACGCCATCATCCGCGCGGCGCCGGGGACCAGGTCCGGGATCATCGTTTCAGCCCTCCGAAGGTGAGCCCCGCCACGTAGTAGCGCTGCAGCGCGACCATGAGGACGAACGGCGGCACGGCGGTGACCAGCGCCGCGGTGGTGGTCAGGTGGTAGGTGACGCCGACCTCGCTCTGGAAGTTGGCCAGCCCCACCGGCAACGGCCACAGCTCCTGCTCGTTGGCCACGATCAGCGGCCACAGCAGGTTGTCCCACTGCGCCAGGAAATGCACCAGGAACAGGGTGATGAGCGCCGGCTTGAGCAGCGGCACGGCGATGCGCGCGAAGATGCGGAACTCCCCCGCGCCGTCGACCCGCGCGGCCAGCAGTAGCTCCTTGGGGATGCCGAGGGCGAACTGCCGCACCAGGAAGACGCCGAACGCGCTGATCATGCCCGGCACCATCATGCCCTGGAACGTGTTGACCCAGCCGAGCTCCTTCACGATGAGGAAGACCGGGATGACCAGGACCATCGGCGTGAGCGCCAGCGTGCCGACGACCAGCGCGAACAGCAGGCGGCGGCCGGGGAAGGACAGCTGGGCCATCGCGTGCCCGGCGGCGGCCGAGAAGATCACGTCCAGGACGGCGGTGCCGACGCACAGGATGAGGCTGTTGCGCAGGTACGTGGGCAGGTTGCCGTCGCCGAACAGCACCCCGATGTTCTCGGGCAGGTGGAAGCCGTTGAAGACCAGCCCGCGCAGGTCGGTGTCGTCGGGCGCCGAGGCGACCACGATCATGGCGTAGACCGGCAGCAGCATGAACCCGACCGCGACGATCAGCCAGGCGGTACGCAGGACCCTCATTCGTCGCCGCCCTTCAGGAACGTGAACTGCAGCGCCGAGACGATCACCATCGCGGCCAGCAGCACCATGCCCATCGCGGCGGCATAGCCCATGTGCTCGTAGGGGAAGGCGTTGGCCCAGATGTAGTAGGGCAGCACCTGGGTGGCGTCGGCGGGCCCGCCGCCGGTGAGCAGGAAGGCGGGCACGAACGCCTGCATCGATCCGGCCACCGAGATGACCAGGACGAACAGCAGGGTCCTGCGCAGCAGCGGGAGCGTGATCCGGGTGAACGTGGTCACCGGCCCCGAGCCGTCGATGGCGGCGGCCTCGTACACCTCGCCGGGCAGCGCCTGGAGGCCGGCGGTCAGGATGATCACGAACAGTCCCATGCTCTTCCAGACGACCATCACGACCAGCGCCCAGATGGCCAGGCCGGAGCTGGTCAGCCAGGACTGCGGCGCGATCCCGACCAGGCCGAGCAGCGTGTTGGCCAGGCCGCGGTCGGAGTAGATGATCACCCAGACCATCGACGTCGCGGCGAGCGGCATCACGGCCGGGATCATGACGAGCGCCCTGAGCCAGCGGTTGAGCCGTCCCGGCCTGCTCAGCGGCACGGCCACCAGCAGGGCCAGCACGATCGTCGGGACGACCGTGCAGACCGTGTAGACGACGGTGATCCACGCCGAGTTGAGGAAGCCGGGATCGGCGAACATGCGCTCGTAGTTGGCCAGCCCGATCCAGTTGGGCGTCCCGGCCATCTCGTAGTCGGTGAAGCTGAGATAGATCGCCGACAGGAACGGGACGAGCCAGAACACCACGAAGAAGACGGCCACCGGCAGGGTCAGCGCCACGCCCGCCGTGGCCTCGGGACGGGCCCTGACCCTGCCGAGCACGCCCACCGGCCCACTCGGACGGGCTCCGACCTCGCCGAGCACGCTCACAGGGCCGGCCGCACGGCGGCGTCGAAGGTCGCCGCGGCCTCGGCGGGGGTCGCCTTGCCGTGCGCGACGGAGTCCACGGCGCCGGCCGCGGCCTTCGCCAGTTCGAGGGTGCCGGGGATGATCGGGCCGAAGTCGACGTGCGGGAGGCTGTCGGCGACGATCGTCATGATCTCGGACTTGCCGCGCGGCCCGGCGTCGCGCCAGCCCTTGGTGGGGATGATGATGCCGTTGTCCAGGTTGGCCGTGACCGACGGGCCGCCCTGGAGGTAGTTGACGAGGTGCCAGGCGGTGAACTGGTTGGGCGAGTCCTTGGCCACGCCCCAGCCCCAGGTGTAGGCGGGCACGACGGACGGGCCGCCGGCCCACGTGGGCATGGGCGCGACGCCGTACTGCTTGCCGAAGGTGAGCTTGTCCTTGCCGAGCTTCTCCAGCGCCGGGCCGAGGAAGGCGCCGCTGACGACCATGGCGGCCTGGCCGGAGTAGAACAGGCCGAGCGCGCCCAGCGGGTTGGAGAGCTTGGGGTTGCCGATCCCCGACATGTACGTCAGGGCGCCGATGCCCTGCTCGGTGGCGAGCGACGCCTTCGTGCCGCCCGCCGTGACGAGTTCGCCGCCCTTGCCGCGGATGAGGGCGGTCAGCGCCATGAGGGCCCACTGCGGGTCGCCGTAGAGCCATTGGAGGCCGACCCGCGCGCGGTCCTTCGAGGTGAGCTTGGCGCTGTACTCGGCGATCTCCTCCCAGGTCGCCGGAGGCTTGTCGGGGTCGAGCCCGGCCTGCTCGAACCGGTCCTTGCGGTAGTAGAGCATGCAGGGGTTGAAGTCGATGGGCACGCCGTAGGGAACGTCCTGGTAGGTGAGCGGGGTGGTCGTGCCCGGCTCGTAGTTCTGCAGCGGCAGCGCCTTGGTGTCGACGGGCGCGAGCCGCTGCTTCCTGGCGTGGGCGGGGAAGCTCCAGTGGCCGATCTTGAAGACGTCGGGCGGGGCGCCGCCGCTGAAGGCGGTCAGCAGTTTGGCGTCGAGCTGGCCCACGGGCAGGTAGAGCAGCTTCACGTCGACCTTGAACTCGGCGATGTAGCGGTGCACGAGATCCTGGAACTGCTGGCCGGTGTCCTGCGAGCCGTGCAGCCAGACGGTGACCTCGCCGCGCGGCCCGCCGCCCGCGGCCTGCTGCCGGGGCTGGTCCTTGCCGCATCCGGCGAGCAGGGTGAGCGCGCCGGCGGCGAGGAGCCCACGCCGCGTCAGATCCGCCATGGTGGTTCTCCTAGGTGAGGTTCTTGAGCGCCTGGTTCTGCCAGGCGGTGTTGGTGGGGAGCTCGGCGGCGCCGCCGGTGAACGCCGCGCGGGCCTGGGCGTCGGCCTGGAGGCGGTACCTCAGCCAGGCGGTCACGTAGCCGAGGAAGCCGCCGCCGGTGTTCTGGATGTCGTTGTGCCCGGCGCCCTTGAGCAGCGCCCGTCCCGCTCCGGCGGTGGCCTGGTCGTAGTAGCCCTGGACGGTCCCGGCCGAGGAGATCAGCCAGTCGTCCGCGCCGCTGAGGAAGAGCACCGGGCAGGTCAGGGCGGCCACCGAGAACTCGTCTCCGGGGCTGGCCATCCACTGCGCGGGCACGGCGATCGGCACGACGGTCTTGATCAGCCCGGCGGAGTGGTTGGCCGCGTTGACGACCCCGCCCGCGCCCTGGGAATGGCCGACGGCGCCGACCTGGGCGGTGTTCAGCTTGCCGTGGAAGACGCTGGCGGGGTCGCCGCCGAGGCCGACGAGGTGCTGGGCGGCGGCGAGGATCTCGGCGCCGGTGCCCGTGGTGGTGTCGGTGGAGGCGACCACCGCGAAGCCCCAGGAGGCCAGGTGGTTGAGCAGCCCCGGATAGTTGTCGGGGGTGGCCCACGAGCCGTTGCCCCAGGTCACGATCGGGTGGGTGACGCCGCCCGCTCCCAGGTCGGCCGGGTAGTAGAGCCGGTGGCCGCCCGAGGTGCCGGTGGCGACCTGCCACGGACCCGTCGCCTTGTAGGTCGTCTCGATGGTGGAGGCGGCGCCGGCCTCGGTGGTCCACGACAGGAATCCGGCCGACATGAGGCCGAGTGCCCCTGCCCGCAACGCCTGCCGACGGGTGAAGTTCTCCATGGTCACCTCGTGGGATATTTGGAGACGTGAACGTCTCCTAAGAGAGGGAAGTACGATCGGTGAGCGATGTCAAGAGATGAACAGAAGGAAGTTCCGGCGGTCCGGCCACTTCCCAGAGGGCGGCACGGGCTCTCCCCCGACACGGTTCGCGAGTCCCAGCGCGACCGCCTCGTGGAGGCCATGCTGCGGCTCGTCGCGCGGCGCGGCTACGCCGCCACGAGCGTCCCGGACGTGATCGCCGCCGCGCGGGTCTCGCGCAACGCCTTCTACGCCCAGTTCGCCGACAAGGAGGCGTGCTTCCTCGCCGGGTGCGAGCGCGACCTGCCCGACATGATCGACGCGATCCACACGGCCGCGTCGGGCACGGGCGGCCGCTGGCGCGAGGCGTTGCGGCTGGGCATGGTCGCCTATCTGAGCTGGTGGCAGGAGCGCCCGGAGTACGCGCAGGCGTACTTCGTGGAGCTGCCCAGGGCGGGCGAGCGGGCCGTCGAGCAGCGTGACGCCGCCTACCGGCCCTTCCTGGACATGCTCGGGGCGCTGGCCGCGCGGGCCAGGGCGGAGGATCCCGCGCTGCCGCCGCTGCGCGCCCCGATCCCCCGCCTGATCGTCTACGGGACCACCGAGTACGTCGCCTCGGAGGTGCGCGCGGGCCGCGCCGCCACCCTGACGTCGTCGGCCGGCGACCTCTACCACTACACGGTCGCCCTGCTCGCGGGCCCCGATCACGGCATGGCGACCACCCCTTCCGCCTGAACCTGCCAGCCTTCGGGGAAACACCCCTCCGCCGCCATGTGGGCGACGGCGGCCAGCAGACCGCCGTTGCCCGGCAGGTAGAGCGGCAGCAGGCCGGCCCACTGGTGGTTGTGGCCGCCGGCCAGGTAGGTGTTCTTCGGGGCGTCCATCAGCAGCGCGTCCACGGCCGTGGCGGGCTCGCCGAGCCGGGCCGCGCACATGGCGAGCATCGGGAAGTCCCAGCCCCAGGCGCTCTCCCAGTCCCAGTCGGCGAGCACGTCGTGCAGGGTGGCCCGCATGGTCTCGGGGTCGATCAGCGGGGTGGGCGGCACGAACCCGAGCGCGCCGGTCATCGAGGGATGGTCGGTCCTGACCGTGTACGGCTCCACGCCGACGGCCGCGTAGACGCCGTCGCGCACCAGCGGCCGGGCCAGGCCGTCCAGGACCCGCGCCCACTCCGGGTCCGGGTCGAGGCCGAGCAGGCCCCGCCACCGCTGGGCCGTCTCCAGCCCCCACCACCAGTAGGCCAGCTCGAACGCGGGATCGCGCACCGTCCGCCTGGACTCGTGGTAGGACTCCTGCGCCGGGACCAGCGGCGGCCCCAGATGCCCGCCGCCGGCGAAGGAGGCCATGAACTCGGCCGTCTCGAACACCAGGTCCCGGTAGTCCTCCAGCGCCCCCGGGCGGGCCCGGCGGAGCAGCTCGGCGAAGTAGATCAGGTGCGGCTGCTGCCAGACGATGAACGCGCCGATCTCGCTCGGGCTCTCCCGGCCCTCCGGCCCCACCTGCTTGGGCCAGCGGGCGCCGCGGAACCCCTGCCGCGCGGCCGTGGCCCTGGCCCGCGGCAGGATCGAGCGGTACCACGGCAGGCTCCGCTCCAGCAGCTCCGGCCTGCCCCACAGGACGAAATGGGCGGCGTGCCACCAGTGCATCTCCAGGTGGAACTTGCCGCTCCAGGAGTTGACGACCAGCCCGGTCTCCTGCGGCGGGGTGGAGCCCGCGCAGTTGACCGCGGTGAGGTACTGCGAGAGCACGACCCGGCGTTCGAGCTCGGGCGCCCGCGGGTCGGTGCTGCCCTCGAAGCTCACCGCTCCGCCGCTCGTCCAGAACCGCTCCCAGTGGGCGGCGGCGGCCGTACGGACCTGGGAGAAGGACGGCAGGGCGGCGCCGACGGGCTCGCGGGCGAACTCGACGACGAGCTCCAGCTCGTCGCCCTGGATCAGGTACACGTGCGGACCGGGCGAGGTGAGCCGCGCCGGTCCGGTCCACTCGGCCGCCACGTGGTAGCGGTCCTGGTCCAGGACGCGGGTGAAGTCGCAGCGCGAGCCGCGCTGGGTGCACGTGGTGCTGTGCCGGTCGGGTCTGTCCCAGTCGGCGGTGGTGTGCCAGCCGTCGCTGGCGTAGGGGAAGGCGATCCTGATCCCCGTGCCGCCCACCACGCGTACGGCCAGCAGGTCCCGCTCGGGATGGCAGACCGTCTCCACCTCGTACGGCAGGCCGCCCAGCTCGAACGAGCTGGACAGCGTGCCGGTCCACAGGTCGAGGGTCTGCGCCGACCGGCCGAGCGCGGCGCTCTCGTCGGCGTCCAGGCCGATCCGCCCGAGATGCAGGCGGTGCGGGTTCACGTGCAGCCAGCCGCCCGCCTCGGTGGCCGGGTACAGGTCCGGATAGCCGACGCCGTCGTAGTCGGTGAGCGCGTCCTCCAGCACGTGGCCCTTGGGGTTGGGCATCGTGTGCCAGCCCCACTGCGCCTGCGTGCCCAGCGGCGCGAAGGTCTGCAGCCCGGTGGCGTCGGCGGTGAAGGCGAACTCCCCGTTTCCCACGGTGAGCGGGCACCCGGCGTCGGCGACGGTGTGCCGGCGCACGAGTGCCCTCCTGTCCACGCTCACGCACACCCCGGCGTGCCGGAGGCGCGCTGCTGGCGCATGGCGGTCACGTCGCCCGCCACGTCCGACTGGGCCATCGGGCCGAGGTCGAGCACGACGTCGGTGAAGGCGAGCGACGCCTTGCGCATCACCGGCAGGTCGATCGCCTCGACGCCGAACTGCGGCGAGAACAGCGTCTTGGGCGCGGCGATGGGCGCGATGACGGGCAGCAGGTGCTGGTTGTACGGCGTGCCCTCGCCGCCGAAGCTGCAGTGGCGCGGGACCGTGGCGAGGTCGGCGGCCGACAGGCCCTTCAGGATCGCGGTGCGCCGCACGTCCCAGTACTCGATGTGGCCCTTGACGAGCTCGCGCAGCGGCGTGCTCTCGCTGACGGGGACCCACAGCAGCTCGGTGAGGTTGGGGCTGGCGACGAGCTGCTTGCCCGGCAAGCCGTTCGGCCTGGCGACCGCGTCGTAACGCTTGGCGCCGAGGTGTTCGAGCACGACGACGGAGGAGACCTTGCCCTGGTCGTACTCGGCGTCGAGCTGGGCGGCGAGCTGGCCCGCGCCGCCCTCCCGGACGTCGGGACCGGTCAGGTGCTGGTAGAGGTGGCCGGTCACGAACGCGAACTGCACGGTCCGCGGACGGCACGCCACCGGCAGCGACGACAGGTAGCGGGCCATCTCGATCATGGTGAGCGGGCCGTTGTCCCACACCGGGCTCATGCCGTCGGTGTGGCTCTCCACGACGATCTTCTGGGCGCTCCCGCCGGGCAGCGTGGCGAGCAGGGTCCGGGTGGTCGTCGGCGTCCAGGCGGCGTTCACGGTCAGCGCGGCCTGCACCGGCTGCCCGGCGGCCAGCGCGTCCTTGATCTGCTTGCCCTGGTCGGCGCCGACGTACGCGCCGGGCACGCCGTACGGCAGGCCCTCGTAGGGTGCGTACATGTCCTTGATCTGGGCGTGCGGGAGCTGGCTGATCTCGATCACGCCCAGCGCGCCCGCGGCGGCGGCCGCCTTGAGGTCGGCGTCGGCGGCGGCCGGGGCCTCCATCGACTCCGAGCCGAGCAGGTTGATCGTCATGCCCGGGTCGTACATGGAGTAGCCGAGCGTGGGCGGATAGAACAGCAGGTTGGGCACGTTGGTCCAGGGCAGGTCCCGGACGACGATCTTCCCGGCGGCGTTGGCCGCGGTGATGTTCGTCCCCGCGGCCAGGTGGACGAGCGGCGCCGAGACGCCACCCGCACCGGTCGAGGACGAGAACGGCACGGGCGCCGCGACCTGCACGGACGTGCCGCCGACGGTCAGGCCGGTGCCGAGGTTGTCCCAGCGGTCGATGGCGTAGGGCATGGAGGAGAGCTGGAGGCCGGGGATGGCCGCCATCTCCTGCTCCAGCCAGTCGACGTAGCCGGCGTGCGCGGCGGAACCTGTCGGCCGGGGCCCGAACGCCTTCTGCTGCCCGGCCAGGGTGCCCAGGCGGGCCTCGGAGGCGAACGCGGCGGGGTCGACCCTGGCCGGGCAGGTGGTCGCGGCGGCCGGCCGGGCGAAGGCCGGTTGCGCGGGCGCGACCAGCGGGAGGAGAAGGGCTAGGAGAGCGAGTCGTCTCACGTGGGGGTCCTTCCATCGAATCGTTTTAATGCATGGTCCGCGGCAGTCCCCCGACGTGCGGCCGGCCCTCAGTGGCGAGGTGGTCCTGTGGTCCCGCGGACGATCAGCGTGGGTGACACCGACGACGCCACCGATCGCGTGCGTCCTTCGATGCGCTCGACGAGCAGGCGCGCGGCGGTCGCCCCGATCACCCGTCCGTCCTGGTCGACGCTGGTGAGCGAGATGCGTTTGAGCGAGGCGATGCCGATGTTGTCGTATCCGGCGACGGAGAGGTCCTCCGGCACCGACAGGCCCGCCTCGTCGGCGGCGCGCAGCACGCCGAGCGCCGCGATGTCGGCCCCGGCGAAGATCGCGGTGGGCCGGTCGTCGCGGGCGAGCAGTTCCCGCGCACCCTCGAAGCCGCCCTCCTCGGTGAAGGAGGTGGCCAGCACGTCGTCGGCGAGCCCGTGGGCGCGCATCGCCTGGCGGTAGCCTTCGGCGCGCACCATGTGCGGCAGTCCCTGGGCGCGGGCCCGCTCCAGGTGGGTGATGTGGGCGATCCGGGTGTGCCCGAGCCCGACCAGGTGGTCGACCACGAGCCGGGCCCCCATCACGTCGTCGTCGACGACCGCGTCGTAGGCCGCGGCGCCGCCGTGCCTGCCCACCACGACGACCGGGGCGGCCGCCGCGATGACGGCGAGTTCGGCGTCCGTCATGACCGGCGAGATCAGGATGAGCCCGTCCATGCTCCGGTCGATCATGGCGTCGGTCATCCTGGCCTGCGTCTTGGGCTCGATCCCGCCGGGTCCGAGCAGCACCTGGTACTCGGTGTCGCCCAGCCGGCCGGTGATGCCCTCGATGATGTCGGGGAAGAACGGGTTGCGCGTGTCGGAGAGCATGACGCCGAGGGTGTAGGTGCGTCCGCGCAGGGCGCGGGCCGCGGCGTGCGGGCGGTAGCCCAGCTCGTCGATGGCCTGCGTGACCTTGGCCTGCATCTCCGCGCTCACGCCGTAGGCCCCGCGTACCACCTTGGACACGGCGGCCGTGGAGACCCCGGCCCGCCTGGCCACATCGGCGATCGTCACTCGTCCGCTCGTCACACGCCGTCCTTCATGTGTCCCTGTAGAACGAACTACACATTTGCTGAGAGCAGAGGCTAACGCGCCACCACTCCTCAGGTCCACCCCCTTGACGAGCGTTTCTGGGATGCCGTAGAACGTTCTACACATTTCTCCCCCACACGAACAGGAGAACGAGCGTGAGAGCACCCACTCGTCCGCTCGGCGCGGCGCTCGGCGCCGTCCTCGCCCTGTCCCTCTCCGGCTGCGGGTCCTCCGCCCCCGAGGGGACCGGCCAGGTGAAGCTGACCATCTGGCACAACAGCGCGGACCCGGCGCCGCTGCTGGAGATGTACAAGAAGTTCGAGAAGCAGTCCGGTCACAAGGTCGAGCTGGTGTCCATCCCGTCCGACGGCTTCGAGGACACCACCCAGACCAAGTGGGCCACCGGCGACCGTCCGGACGTCCTGGAGTACCACGCGACGGTGAGCGGCCTGCTCGCCCTCAACCCGGCCGAGAACCTGCGCGACCTGACCGGCGAGGCCTACATCGCCAGGTCCGGCGACCTCTACCAGGCCGCCGGGTCCGTCAACGGCAAGGTCTACGCGGCCATCACCGGCTTCCCCCAGGTCTTCGGCCTCTACTACAACAAGAAGGTCTTCACCAAGGCCGGGCTGACCCCGCCCGCCGACTTCACCGAGCTCGCCGCCGCCTGCCCCAAGCTCAAGGCCGCGGGGGTCACCCCGGTCTTCGAGTCGGGCGGGTCGATCTGGCCGGTGCAGATCCTGCCCATCCTCTACCTGGCCGGCGCCAACCAGGGCAACGCGTACGGCAAGGCCATCGCGGGCCACAGCAGCACGCTGGCCGACCCCGGCTCGCCCTTCGTCGCCGGTCTGACCGCCTACGCCAAGCTCAAGGCCGACGGCTGCTTCAACAAGGACATCGTCACCGCCAAGTTCGAGGACTCCATGAAGGCCCTCGTCACCGGCGAGGCCGCCATGGTCGCCCAGCACTCCGACATGCTCCCGGCCCTGCTCGCGGCCGCCGGCGGCGACCAGAAGACCGTGGACGAGTCCGTCGGCTTCGTCGGCCTGTCCAGCGACAAGCCGCTGGTGACGTACGCGCCCGGCCCGATCGGCACGTTCTACCTGCCCAAGACCGGGGACGCGGCGCGGGAGAAGGCCTCGCTCGACTTCGTGCGCTTCATGACCGGCCCGGCCTACGCCGAGTACATCGCCGCGTCCAAGACCTTCCCCGTGCTCAAGGACGTGCCCGACCCGCAGGGCGTCTCGTCCGTGCTGCAGGACGTCAAGAAGGCCTACGACACCGGCGCGGTCATCGCCTTCAACTCCGACATCCCCGGCATGGGCGGGCTGGCCCAGCTCATGTCCGAGCTGATCGCCGGGCAGAAGGACCCGCAGAAGGCGGCGACCCAGCTCCAGGGCCAGGTCGAGCAGGCGGCCAAGGCGGCAGGGCTGCCCGGATGGTGATGCGGAACAGGGCGGCCTGGCTGCCGTGGGCCCTGCCCGCGATCGTGCTGGTCACGGTCTTCTTCGTCGCCCCGTTCCTGCTCAACGTGCGGTTCGCGTTCTCCTCCTGGACGAGCTTCCGGGCCGAGATCACCTGGAACGGGCTGGAGAACGTCCGCACGCTGATCGACCAGGACCTGCTGGCCAACGCGGTCACCGTGACCGTGCTGTACGCGATCCTGTGCATGGCGATCCAGAACACCGTCAGCCTCTCGCTGGCCCTGGCCCTCCAGCGGACCAGCCGGATCAACACCGTCTTCCGCTCGGCGTTCTTCCTGCCGACGCTCATCTCGCCGCTGGCCGCCGGATACATCTGGCGCGGCCTGCTGGCCCCCGACGGCGCGGTCAACTCCTTCCTCGGCATCGAGTGGGCGTGGCTGGGCGAACCGTCCACCGCGCTGGTGGTGGTCGCGTTCATCGACGCCTGGAAGTGGAGCGGGTTGATCACCCTCGTCTACATCGCGGGCCTCAACTCCATCCCGCAGGCGCTGCTGGAGTCGGCGACCGTGGACGGGGCCGGCCCGTGGACCCGGCTCCGGCGGGTGGTGTTCCCGATGCTCGCCCCGGCACTGACTTTCAACGTGGCGGTCACGCTGGTGGGCGCGCTCAGCGCGTACGACGTGATCGCCGCCACCACCGGCGGCGGGCCCGGCGACCACACGCGGGCGCTGAACGTGGTGATGCGCCAGCAGTGGGGACAGGGCTTCTTCGGCTCGGCCAGCGCGCTGGGGTTCACCGTGACGCTGCTGGTGATCGCCACCGCCGTGCCCCTGGTGTGGTGGCTGCGACGCAGGGAGGTGACGGGATGAGAGCGGCCCTCAAGTACGCGGCGCTGACGCTCTTCGCGATCCCGTGGGTGCTGGTGCCCGTCTGGCTCGTGGTCGTCAACTCCTTCAAGCCCGCGGGCGAGGCCGCCGAGCTCGGCCTCGGCCTGCCCAGGACGTGGGCGATCGCCGAGAACTACGGCATCGTGCTCGACCGCGGCGGCTACCTGACCGGGCTGCTCAACAGCCTCAAGGTGACGGTGCCGATCGTGGTGGCCGTGGTCCTCCTCGGCGCGGCGGCGGCGTGGGCCTTCGGGCGCAGCCGGTCGCGCTGGTTGCAGGCGGCCTACTTCGTGATGGGCCTGTCGATCCTGCTGCCGCCGTCCATCATCCCGACCGTCTACCTGCTGCGCGCCCTGTCGCTGGACGGCGGCTCGCTCGGCTACGTGCTGACGATGACCGGCTGCCGCCTGGGCATCGTGATCTTCCTGGCGACCGGGTTCGTCCGGGCGTTCCCGCCGGACCTGGAGCACGCCGCCGCCATCGACGGCGCCTCGCGCCCGCAGGTGTTCGTCCGCATCCTGCTGCCCCTGCTGCGGCCGGTGCTGTTCGTCGGCGGCGTGATCCTGATCATCAACGTCTGGAACGACTTCTTCTTCGCCCTCTTCCTGCTTCAGGGCAGTGCGAACGCCACGCTGCCGCTGAGCCTGTTCCAGTTCGCCTCCGGCACCTTGCAGAGCCTGAACTGGAACCTCGTCTTCGCCCACGTCCTGCTCACCACACTGCCCCTCGTGGCGGTGTACGTCGTCGCGCAGAAGCGCGTCCTGGCCGGCCTCACGGAAGGTGCACTGAAGGGATGACCACGCACGACATCGCGCTCGACTGGGTCAGGCGCGAGATCAAGGAGGGACGGCTGCCGTGCGCGGTGTTCGGCGCCGCCACCTCCGACGGGATCCAGGTGCTGGAGGCGTTCGGCGAGCACGACGGCCGCGCGACCAGGACCGAGGACCACTTCGCCCTGTTCTCGGTGACCAAGCCGCTGATGGGGCTGCTCGCCCTGCGCCAGGTCGAGCGCGGGCTGCTGTCGCTGCGCCGCCCGCTGCGGGACGCGCTGCCGAACTTCGCGCGGCCCGACGTGACGCTCTGGCACCTGCTCACCCACACCAGCGGCATCGCCGAGCAGACGCTCACGCCCGACGACCTGCTGGAGCACCTCGTCACCGCGCCGGCGATGTTCGAGGCGGGCACCCTCAGCCACTACTCCAACCTGGCCTTCGCCGGGATCGCGGAGATGGTCCGCGACGTCACGGGCCGCGACGTGGCCGACCTGATCGACTCCGACCTGAACACGCTGGTGCCGGGTGGCGGGCGCATCACGTTCGACCCGGCGTGCGAGGCGGCCGAGGTCCACGGCGTCGAGCTGCTCGGCCCCGGCTTCGACTTCGACGCGTTCGTCCGGCTCCGCCATCCGGCGGGGGCGCTGTTCTCCCGTGCCGAGGACCTCCTGGCGCTGGGCGGGGCGCTGCTGCGCGGCGACCGCGCGCTGATCCACCCGACCACGCTGGCCGCCATGACGACCCCGCAGACGACGGGCCTGGTCAAGCTCCAGCCCGACCCGGTCAACGCCGGGCAGGACTGGGGCCTGACCTGGAACCTGCGCCACTCGGCCCCCGGCCTGCTCGAACGCCGGCTGTACGGCCACGGCGGCGCCTCGGGCTGCCAGTGGTGGATGTACCCGGAGCAGGACGCGTGCTTCGTGCTGCTGATCAACGTGATGGCGCCGAGCCTGTACGGCGTCGACGTCGACGGCCTGCACAACGCCTTCACCACCGGGCTAGATGCGTGAACCGGGAATCGGGGGTGCAGGTCTCGGGCGCGCAGACGCCCTACATCCGTTCGGTCCCGTCCGGTACGCGGGCGGGCCTGACGTGTGGTCTGGCGGATCCGGTGGGCGTGGACGAGCCGTCGCCCCGGCTGTCGTGGGACGCCCGGCTGCCCGAGGAGGCCACCGTGGTGCTGTCCGCGGACGGCCGCGAGGTGTGGCGGTCGTCCGTGCCCGCCGGAGCGCACGGCGTGGACGTGCCGGACGAGCGGCTGGCGCCGCTGACGCCGTACACGTGGCGGGTGGACGGGCACGCGACCGGCGCGTTCACCACGGGCCTGCGGGCGCGCGGTGAGTGGGACGCCGCCTGGCTGCCGGGCGACCCCCAGGCGGCGGTGGGCCTGCGCGGGTCGTTCACCTGGCGTCCCGCTCCGGGGCGCGCCTGGCTGGCCGCCACCGCGCTCGGCGTCTACCGGGCCCTGCTCAACGGGACGCGGCTGGGCGAGGAGGAGCTGGCCCCCGGCTGGACCGACTACGGCCACCGGACCCGCTACCGGCTGCTGGAGCTCACCGACCTGCTCGTGCCCGGCGAGAACGAGCTGGAGCTGTGGCTCGCTCCCGGCTGGTACGCCGGTCACGTCGCCGGCGGCGGCCCGCGCCGCTACGGCGACCGGCCCGCCGCCAGCGCCCAGGTGCTCGTACGGGACGACGACGGCCCGCGCCGCGTGTTCGCCACGGACGCCTCCTGGACCCGGCGGGACCTCGGCCGCCCGCGCGCCGACCTGGTGATGGGCGAGACCGTCCAGGCGCCTTCCCCGCAGGCCGGACCGGCCGGGACGGCGGCCGCCCCGGAGATCCTGGTGGAGGCCGACCCCGCTCCCCCGGTACGGGTGATCGGCACGGCACCCGCGGTGTCGGTGACCGAACCCGCGCCGGGCGTGCAGGTGGCCGACTTCGGACGGAACGTCGTCGGGCGCGTCCGGCTGCGCGTCGACGCGCCGGGGCCCGTGCGGATCGTGGTGCGGCACGGGGAGGAGCTGACCGCGACCGGGCGGCTCTACACCGACAACCTGCGCACCGCGGACCAGATCGACGAGTTCGTCCTCGGCCCGGGATCGCACGTCGTGGAGCCCGCGTTCACCCTGCACGGGTTCCGCTACGCGGAGGTCACCGGCTGGCCGGGCGCGCTGAGGCCGGACGACCTGGAGGCGGTGCTGCTGTCGTCCGCGCTCGCCGTCACGGGCTCGCTGACCGTGAGCGACCCCGCCGTACGGCAGCTCGTCGCCAACATCGGCGCGTCGGCGGACGGCAACCTGGTCAGCGTGCCGACCGACTGCCCGCAGCGCGACGAGCGGACCGGCTGGACGGCCGACATCTCGGTGTTCGGCTCGACGCTCAGCTTCCTGCGGCACACGCAGGCGTTCCTGTCCGGCTGGGTGACGACGCTGATCGACGGGCAGCGCGCCGACGGCGCGGTCCCGCACGTCGCGCCGGTCCTGCCCGAGTACGGATACGACTCCCCCGTGTGGTCCGACGCGCTGGTCGAGGTGCCGTGGCTGCTGTGGCGGCGCTACGGCGACGACCGCACGCTGCGCCGCGCGTACGAGCCGATGCGGCGATGGGCCGACTACTGCCTGGCCCAGTCCGAGGACTGCGTCAGACCGGGCAGGGCGCTGGGCGACTGGCTGGCCCCCGGCACGGTCGAGACGCCCAAGAACCTCATCGCCACCGCCGCACTGGCCCGCACCCTCCGCCTGGTCGCGCAGGCGGCCGACGTGCTCGGCGAGCCGCACGCCGCCGAGTACGGCGAGGCGTCCGCCCGCGTCACGGACGCCTTCCGGCGGGCCTTCCTCGACGGGCCGAAGCTGCGCACCGAGACGCAGACGGGCTACGCCGTCGCCCTGGCCTGGGACCTGGTCCCGCCCGAGGACCGGGCCGCGTCGGCGCAGGCGCTGGCCGAGCTGGTCCGCGCCGCCGGACACCGGCTCATGACGGGCTTCGTCGGCACCCCCCTGCTGCTGCCCGTGCTGTCGGAGACCGGCCACCACGACCTGGCGTGCCGGATCTTCAACCAGGAGGGTTACCCGTCCTGGCGCTACCAGCTCCGCGCCGGGGCGACGACCATGTGGGAGCGCTGGGACGCCTGGCACCACCGGTACGGCCTGCAGACCCCCGCCATGAACTCCTTCAACCACTATGCCTATGGCTGCGTGGGCGACTGGCTGTTCCGGCACGTGGCGGGCCTGGGCGACGACCCGCGCGGGACGAACGGCGGCTTCGGCGAGCTGCTGCTGCGTCCGGGGCCCGTCCCGCTGCTGCGGCAGGCGCACGCCCGCTACGACAGCGCGTCGGGGACCGTCGAGTCGGGCTGGCGGGCCGGGCCTGACGGGGTGCAGTTCACGTTCGCCGTCCCGGAGGGCGTGACCGCCCGCGCGGTGCTGCCCGTACGCGGCGCGTGGGACGGGATGGCCGTCAACGGCACCTTCCTCATGGGCCTCGGCGAGCAGCTGCCGACCACCAGGCTGGCCGACGGGGGCTGCGCCCTGGACCTGCCGCCGGGCCGCTGGTCGTTCACCGCCCCCGCCGCGGCCACGTCCCACCTGCTCCAGGACTGGGACGACCTGGGCCGGTGACCCGCACGGGCGCACGGCGTCCACGGACGTCAGCCCGTGAGGTCGCCCAGCCAGCGCAGCGCGGTCAGGCTCGGCATGAAGCCGTACTCGCCGCCACGCGTGACGACGAACCGCGGCAGGGACCGCAGGCGCCGCCGTACGGGACGCCGGGGGATGGTGAAGTCGCCGGAGCCGTCGGCGGAGCCGGTCAGGGGATCCCTGGCCGGGCCCGCGCCGAAGAAGACGCCGTCGTTCATCCATTCGCTCTGGACGAACTCGAACTGCCGCCCGAGATGGGCGCCGACGAAGGCGAACATCAGCCCCCGGTCGGCGCCGTCGTCGTCCAGGACGCCGTCGGGCAGCGGCGGCCCGTAGACGGTGCCGCGCCTGATCATGCGGTGCAACCTCGGGACTCCGGCCACCTCCGCGTCACGAGGGTTGGCCCGGCGGATGTGGCAGCCGCCGGGCGTGGTGAGGCCCGCGGGGTCGTCCCGCCGGTACAGGAAGGCGTTGCGGCGGGCGGCGTCGGCGCCGAGGCCGGGGTCGTCGTGGAGCGGGGAGAGCGCCAGCGGCGCGCCGCTGCGCCAGCGTCCCATGATCTTCGCGGCCAGCAGTTCCTCGTCCTCCGGGCCGGTGGCGTTGTCCTTGAGGTAGCGCCGGAACAACGCGACCCGCTGGTGGAGCTTGCGGAAGGCCACGTAGGTGCCGTTGCGTCCGAGCACGTCGGGTTGCGGGGCCTGGGTGCCGCCGAGCTCGTCGGGGTGGCCGAGCACGAACTCGCCCGCCTTGAGCGGCACCTCCAGGGGGTTGGAGCCGGCGACGCCGCTGCCCTCGACGGCGGGATGGCTGATGCCGTCGCGGTAGCCGAAGGGCTCGGTCTCGGTGGGCAGGGCGTGGCAGTCCTGCCGCCAGATCGCCGTCACGCCGGGCAGGGCCTCGTAGGCCGGGCGGGCGCGCTCGATCGCGGCCCGCAGCTGCGCGCTGTCGGGCGCGACCGCCACCAGCACCACGTGCACGCCGGGGGTGCCGAGCGGCGGCTCCCAATGGACGGGGGCGCTGTCCCCGGTGTCCCCCAGAGCGGCGGCGCGGGCGGCCATGCCCTGCCTGAACTCCCACGCGAACGTGTCCAGCGACCGCCGGGGGACGCCGAGGGCGTCCAGCCCGTGGTAGGTGAGCGCGACGCTGACCCACGTCTCCCCCAGGGGGCTCATGGCGTCGGCGGCGGAGGTCACCACGGCGCTCACCCGCCGCATCAGCTCCCGGCCCTGCGCGCGGTCGTCGATGCGGAACAGGAGGTACGTCGCCGCGTACGGGGTCGGCCGCGCGCCGAGGACGCCACGCTGGATGTCGTCCAGTTCGAGCGGGACCCGAGACTCTTCGCTCACCGGAGTGCGCCTTCCTGCCGTGCTACTTCGCTGTGACGAGGTTGTTCCAGAAGGCGCGCAGGCTGTCGTCCACGCCGAACAGCGAGCTGAAGATCGTGGAGTCGGCGAGGATCACGTCCCCGGCCCGGTCACCGCGCGGAGGCAGCCACAGGAACATGTTGAACTCGGTGTTCCCGGCCTCGACGAACGGGTGCGGCGGCCTGGTCAGGTCGACCGGCTGCCGGCCCAGCACCCGGACGGCGTCCGGGTCGTCGGTGGTCACGGCGTAGTGGGGAAGGTGCATGTGGAAGTTGAAGTGGGACACCCCGTCCAGCCACCCCCGGCTGTCCAGGTCCCTGGCGATGGTCAGCGGGGCGTTCGTGCCCGCGTCCGTCACCGCGGGACGCAGGCCGTATCGGTTCTCCACCGGCACGCCCAGCCCTTCCATCAGCGACCGGGTGTACCTGCCGAAGCGCTGCTGGCGGGGCACGAGCGCGTCGCCGTGATGGTGGTACTCCAGGTCGCGCACCGCCAGGTCGTCGGTCGCGCCGACGTCGTGATGCGGCCCCAGAGCCAGACACGTCCCTTCACGCGTGAGGAACTCGCGCAGCGCCTCGATCTCCGCCGGCGTGGCCTCCTGTCCCGTGATCATGTGGTCCAGCCCCCACACGAACAGGGTGTCGGTGTCGGCCAGCACCCGTTCGTCCAGCGGAGTGTGGAATCCGGCCTGGTCGACGCGCTGATACACGGGCACCGGGTACCCGGTGGCCTCCCGGACGAACCGCTGGAAGGGCAGCCAGCCCCAGAAGAACAGTTCCAGCCCGCCCGCGATGCCCTGCTGGAAGCGCATGGGGTCCGACCACTGCGGGTCCTCGTAGGCCGGCCACTGCACGCGGCGCACCTCGGTCATCGTGGAGAACCGGTTGTCCAGCACGGTCACGTCCCGGCCCGCTTCGGCCGGGTAGCTCCATGCGACGTAGATGCTCACCCGTCGCCGGCCGGGGGCGTACGGGCGCGGCACGTGGTCCTGGTTGTAGGTGCGCGCCGTCTTCGACTCACTCATCTGATCTCCTGCGCCGTGCGAGGCCGTCACTGCAACTGGTCGAGCATCTCCGACAGAGCGCCCTTGATCCGCAGGGCCTTCTTGATCTCGTCGGCGGTGACGTACGGGTACTCGCCGTACTCGATGAAGCTCGGGCAGTGATGCGCACGGACGAACCTGACGAACGCCTCGGGGTTGGTCTTCCAGTCCTCCGGGAAGCCTTCGAGGTTCTCGAAGACCGTGCTCACCCCCGCCCGGGTGAACAGCGCGATGGCGTCCTCGGTGTACTTGTCGAAGTCGGTGTCGAAGATCCCCTGGTACATGAAGCGGGTGTCGTCGTCGAACAGCACCCAGCGCAGGTAGTGCAGTTTCAGGGGGGCCAGCAGGGTCGGGTCGTCCCGCAGCGCCTCGGCGAGCGTGTCGCCGTAGCTCCGGATCGCGTCGGCCCGGCCGGGCTTGACGCCGGCGATGATGGTGAAGCCGTAACACGCGGGGCCGCGCGGGAAGACGGGCCCGTACTTGCCCTGTTCCAGGTGGCCGGTCTCCTTCGGGATGACGACCGCCTGCGGCCTGATCTCCATGGCCGTCCTCTCCAACGTCGTGCTCGTGGGAGGAGGGCTGAAGCGACCTGACTGGCTCCATCGTCCCATAAGGGTGCGCCGCGTCGCGGTATCACACGCGAACGCCGGCCGCCGGATCAGCGCGAGGAGTCGGGGAGGTGCTCGGCGCGGCGGGCCGCGAGGCGGTCGGGGGCCGGCCAGCGCACGCCTTGGGCCCAGCCCGCCCGCTCGAACCAGCGGATCAGCCGCGCGCTGGGGTCGAGCTGGCCCCTGAGCACGCCGTGCCGGGCGCAGGCGGGCTCCACGTGGTGCCAGTTGTGCCACCCCTCGCCGAGCGTCAGCATCGCCACCCACCACACGTTGGACGAACGGTCCCGGGTGCGGAACGGGCGGTCGCCGAAGGTGTGCGCGATCGAGTTCACCGACCAGGTGACGTGGTGCACCACGGCGTACCGGACCAGGCCGCCCCACAGGAGCCCGCTCCACGCGCCCGACCACGACATCGACCACAGCCCGCCGGCCGCGGCCGGGAGCGCGAACGACAGCAGGACGACCCAGGGGTAGGCGGCGTCGAAGCGGCGCACGTCCGGGTCGGCCAGCAGGTCCGGCACCCAGTGCCGTCGGCTGGAGCGCTGACGGGCCGTGTAGAACCAGCCGATGTGGGCGTGCAGCATGCCGCGCAGCAGCGCCGGGCCGCTGTCGCCGTAGCGCCACGGCGAGTGCGGGTCGCCCTCGCGGTCGGCGTACTTGTGGTGGCGGCGGTGCTCGGCGGCCCACAGCGTGAGGGGGCCCTCGACGGCCATGCCGCCGGCCAGCATGAGCGCGATCCGCAGCCCCCGGTTGGCCTTGAAGGCGCGGTGGGTGAACAGGCGGTGGTAGCCGATGGCGATCCCGAAGATGCTCACCAGGTACATCACGACCGCGATCACCAGGTCGCCGGGGCCGATGCCCCAGCCCCAGGCGGCCGGCACCGCGAGGGCCAGCAGCAGCACGGGCAGGACGACCAGGACGACCAGATAGGCGGTGCGGCGGCCGGTGGGGACCGTCACCGTCTCCGCCGTGCCCGGCTGCGGCATGGGTGACGTCACGTTTCCTCCGATGAGCGGCACGGGGCGATCAGGCTCCTTATTCAATGACCAGGCCCATGGACTGCGGCAATGTCCTGACAGTGACGGAGTAGTTACCGTGAGGCACCAAACAATGCACTCCCTCGTCATGAAGAAAGGCTGTGACGCCTCCCTAGATTGTGATTGCGCATCGTGATCATCCCTGTGCGCTCCGACATCAGGTGGAAGGTCCGCGGAATGGGTGCTGTCGATCAGGCGACGACGGGCGGCTATCTGGAGAGGTACGACGAGGCCCTGGCCAGGGACCCGATATCCGCGTTCGGCCTGGTCCGGGAGTGGATGCGGACCGACTGGCGGAGCCTGTTCGCCGAGTTGCGCGAGCGGCGTCCCGTCTTCGTCACCCCCGCCTTCACGGTCGTGACCCGCTTCGCCGACGTCGCCGAGGTGCTCTCCCACGAGCGGGTCTTCTCCGTACGCGCCTTCGGCCCGCGCCTGGACGCCGCGCTGGGCGCCCCGTTCATGCTCGGCAGGGACGCCACGCCGATGAACTGGCGGGAGAAGGGCCTGATGCGGCTCCTGCTCGCCCCCGAGGACGCGGCCGACGTGCGCGAGCTGACCGGCCGCCTCGCCGATGACCTGCTCGACGCCGCCCGGCCCGGCGGACGCCTGGAAGCGGTCCACGGGCTGTTCCGCCCGATCGCCCTCGGCGTGTGCGCGCGGTACTTCGGCGTGCCCGGCCCCGACCCGCGGACCCTGGGCCGGTGGACGCGGGCGATCGTCGCCGACGGCTTCGCCAACTTCGCCGGCGATCCCGAGCTCCAGGCGGCCTCCGTCAAGGCGGGCGCCGAGTTGGTCGGACACGTGCGCGACCGCCTCGCCGAGCACCGCGCCACGCTGAGCGCCGGAGGCGAACTCCCCGACGACGTCTTCGCCCGGCTCGTCCGCACGTGCCTGCCCGCCGGGTCCGCCGTGACCGACGACCGCATCGTGGTCAACATGGCGGGGCTGCCGCTGGGCTTCGTGGAGAGCGCGCCCGGGGCCATGGTCGAGGCGGTCGAGCAGCTTCTGCTGCGCCCGCGGGTGCTCGCCGAGGCCATGGCCGTCGCCGCCGACCCCGGGCGGTTCGATCCGTACGTCTGGGAGGCGCTGCGGTTCAGCCCGTTCTTCAAGCTGCTTCCCCGGCTGTGCGAGCGCGACCACGTCCTGGCAGCCGGCACCCCGCGCGCCACGACGATCCCGGCGGGCACGTTCGTGCTGGCGGCGCCGGCCTCGGCCATGTTCGACGACGCCGTGGTGCCGGAGCCCGGCGAGTTCCGCCTCGACCGTCCCGGCCATCATCGGCTGTTCTTCGGGTCCGGTCATCACGCCTGCCTCGGCGTGCACGTGGCCGACGTGGTGATCGCCGAGACCGTGCGCCGCCTGCTGCTGCGTCCCGGGGTGCGGCTGCTCCCGCCGCCGGCGGGCCGCGTCGAGCGCACGCTCGGCATCTTCCCCGACGCCTTCACCCTCGGCTTCGGCCCCGAACGCAAGGACGGCTGACGATGGCCCCCCGAGCACGCAGCATCGCCACGGACGGCCTGTCCAACCGGCTCAGGTTCCTGGCCCTGACCAGCGGCCGGCCGATCTGGGACCTGCTGCAGAGCAGCCGCCCGGTCCGCCGCCGGATCAACGCCTCGCTGATCGACCACGCGATCCGCGAGATGCCGCCGCGTCCCGAGCCGCTGAGCACCATGGCCGACTACACCTCATGGGCCTCCCTGACCGACCGCACCTACAGCGGCCGGCACCTGCCCCCGGTCGCCGTCGCCGAGGGGAGGCTGCCCGGCGCCGAAAGGGCCGCCGACCTGTTCACCCGCGGCGAGTCGATGATCCCCTGCCCGCGTTCCACGGTGCTGTTCGCGTACTTCGCCCAGTGGTTCACCGACGGATTCCTGCGCGGCGACACCAACGTCCCGCGCGATCCGCGCAAGAACAGCTCCAACCACCACATCGACCTCAACCAGGTGTACGGCCTCGACGAGGCGGCGACCGCCGCGCTGCGCGCGTTCGACGGCGGGCTGCTCAAGAGCCAGATCCTCAACGGCGGCGAGTTCCCGCCCTACCTGTGCGAGAACGGCAAGATCAAGCCGGAGTTCGCCCCGCTGAGGGTCGTCCGCTTCGACCACCTGTCGGACGCGCGGCGCGACACGCTGTTCGCCACCGGCAGCGACCGGGGCAACGGCCAGGTCGGCTTCACCATGCTCACGGTGCTGTTCCTGCGCGAGCACAACAGGGTGGCGCGGCTGCTGGCCCGGGAGAATCCGCGCTGGGACGACGAGCGGCTGTTCCAGACGGCCCGCAACATCCTCATCGTGCTGCTGATCAAGCTGGTCGTCGAGGAGTACATCAACCACATCACCCCCTACCACTTCCGGTTCACCCTCGACCCGTGGCTGCCGGCGCGCCTCGACCACGCGGCCTGGCACCGGCAGAACTGGGCCTCGGTGGAGTTCAACCTCGTCTACCGCTGGCACAGCCTGGTCCCGTCCCGCCTGTCGGTGGGCGGGCGCGAGCTGCCGATGGCCGAGACCTTCTTCGCCGGCGACCTGATCCCCGAGCCCGGCCTCGGGCGGCTGTTCGAGGACGCCTCCCGCCAGCGCGCCGGCCGCATCGGCCTGTTCAACACCGACCCCGTGCTGCGCGAGATCGACGTGGCCAGCATCGCCGACTCGCGGGCGCTCGGGCTGGCGCCGTACAACGGCTACCGGGAGCACTGCCGGTTCCCCGCCGTGCCCACGTTCGAGCAGATCACCGGCGACCGGCGGGTCAGCGGCGCGCTGCGCGAGCTCTACCGCGACGTCGACGACGTCGACCTGTACGTCGGGCTGTTCGCCGAGGAACCCGGCTCCCCCGAGGCGATCCTGCCGCCGCTGCTGACCAAGATCATCGCCATCGACGCGTTCTCCCAGGCGCTCACCAATCCGCTGCTGGCCCCGCGCATCTTCAACGCCGCCACGTTCTCCCCGCAGGGCCTGCGGATCATCGCGGCCACCCGCACGCTGTCGGACGTCCTGCGCCGCAACACGCCGGAGGACCCGGCCCCCCGCCAGGTCGGCATGTCGCGGCGGCCCCGGCCATGACCGAGCGGGACGATCCGGCCGCCGGGCCACTGCGCGACCTGGCCCGCGAGCTGGTGGACGTCGCGGTCACGATCCAGGACGCGGCGGCGCACGCCACGGCCGCGCTCACCGACGACGCGCTGCTGCGCGCCCTGCCGCGCGCTCCCGGGGCGGCCCGGCCCGCCTACCGCGCGCTGCTCCGGGCCACGACGAACCGCCGGGGCCTCGGCTACTCCTTCGCCGGCGGCCGGGTGGCCACCGCGGCCGCCAAGGCCGGCGCCATGCTGGGGGCCGAGAGCCTGGCCGTACGGGTGCTGGCCACGTCGCTGCGGCTGCGCGTGGCGGCCGTGGCGGTCACCCATCCGGAGCTGACCGGGGACCCCATGCTCGCCCGGCTCATCGACGCGGCCGCCGCCGACCGCGACCTGGAGGCCGTCCGGGCCCTGCGCGCGCTGTTCAAGGACCGTGGCGCGGTGCGCGCGCTCAGTCAGCTCGCGCCGGTCTTCGGCGAGGTCCTCGCGCTGCGCGCGCTGCTGGACGAGAACCCGCTCAACGACGCCACCGCCTGGCTCATCGCGACGGGGAGGGGCTTCGCCACCGCCGATCCGGTCATCGGCCTGAGCAACAGGGCGATCGCCGTCCTCGACGTCGGGAAGGGCGCCGCGCGCCGGGCCGAGCTGACCGCGGCCGAGTCCGCCCGGCTGTGCACGCGCGGGTCGCTGCTCGGCTTCCTGGCCAACATCAGCACGATCGGCACCACCGGGCGGGCCCTCATCCAGAGCGTCGAAGGCCCCGACGGCGTGATCCGTCACGTCCTCCACGCGCCGGGCATGCGCATCGGACGTCCCGACGGCGAGTCGCCCCAGGACCTGCTCGGCGCGTTCAGCAGCGCCGTCCTGGCCGCCAGCCCCTACAGCCGCGCCCTGGCCCTGGCCGTCGCCGACTACGGGACGCCGCCGGGCGCCGAACTGGCGCTCGTCGGTCACAGCGCGGGCGGCGCGGCGATCATGAACCTGGCGCAGGACCCCGCCTTCTGCGCCCGGCACACGGTCACGCACGCCGTCGCCGTCGGCTCGCCCGTCGACTTCAAACGGCCGGCCGACCAGCGCACCTGGGTGGCCAGCATCACCAACCAGCACGACATCATCCCCACCCTCGACGGGCAGGGCGCCGGCACCTGCTTCGACCTGCACCCCGACTGGTACGTGGTGGACTACTGCGATTCCACCCACCTGTTCCCGCAATGCCACAGCATCGAGCGCTACCTCGCCAACATCGCCGACGACCTGCCCGAGGCCCGCGACCTCATCGAGGAGCGGCTCGCGCCGTTCCGGGGGCGGGTCGTGCGTTCCCAGGCGTACCTGCTGTTCGACCGGCCGCCCGACCCGGCGGAGTTCCCCTTCCCTGCCGTGCCCGCCCACGCCGTGGACGGTCCTGGGGGCACCGCCGGCCTGCCTGTCAGGTGTCACGACGGCGACGCCCTCTCGGCGTACTTCGCCGTGAGCCCGGTGGCGGCGGCCGGCCTGCTGGAGGGGACGGGGCTGGGCCCCGCCGTCCAGGTGGGGGGCCGCGCGCTGGTCGCCGTGCACGCCGCGTGGAACCGGCGGACCAGCGCGGGGGGTTACGCGGAGATGCAGGTCGGCGTGGTCGTCCGCGGCCCGTTCCGCGCCCGTCCTGGGGGGTTCCGCGCTTCCGCGCGGTCCGGGCCGCCCGGCCTGATTCGGCGGGGTTCCGGCTGGCCCGGCGGGCTTGACCTGCTGCGGGAGGCCGGACACCGGCGCTCGGGAAGCCTTCTCGTCGGTTCCATGGTCGACTCCCCGGCCGTGCACGCGTTCGGCCCGCGGCTCTGGGGCGGCGAGACGTACCTGACGCCCCTGGAGCTTCGGCTCGGTGCCCGGACCGCCCATCTCGCCGCCGCGCAGGTCCTCACCCTGCGCGGACGGCTCGGCCCGGGGCTGTCCGTACGCGACCCCGGCCTGGTCGGTTACTCCGGCACGGCCGGTGACGTCCTGCGGTCCTGCGTACGTGCCCGCGGGCGGGCCCGGCTGCACGTGGCGCCGTCACTGCGGCTGACCGTCGAGCCCGGCTCGGACCATCCACTGGCCGGACGGCTCCGCGAGCTGGCCCTCGACGGCGCCCGCCCGCTGCTGTGCCTGTCGGCCACCACCCGCCGGACGCTCCGGGACGCCGCCGTCCCGGTGCCGCCGGGCTGACGGAGGAGCCATGTCCGCCCGGATCGCCGCGATCATCGCCCACGCCGAAGTCCTGCGTGCCGACGCCCGTGCCCTCACCGCCTGCGCCGAGCGCCTGCGCACGATCGAGGCGGGGCTGAAGGCCGGTGACGGGACGCCGCCCTGGCTGCGCGCGGCCGTGACCGCCCACCTGACGTCCTGCGTCACGGCCGCCGCCGACCTGGAAGCCTCCGCCCAGCACCTGCTCCGCTACGCCGACCGGGCAGCAGCCGCCGACCGGCGTGACCCGGGACGCCGCCCGTGGTCCCCTCACACCTGAACCTCGGCCCGCTGGTCACGACGATCCGGGGTCACGGTTCCGCGCCGCCGACGCGGGCGGCGTACCGCCGGACCTGGATCACGAAGCAGACCAGCGGCGCGATCAGCACCGCCATCGGCCCGCTGAGCTGCAGGACGGCCTGCCCGGCACGCAGTAGGCCACATGCCCGGCCACCGCCCCAGCGTCACCGGCAGCAGCGCCACCCCGGCGACGACGAACCAGGCGATCATCACTCCGGTCCGTCCTGTCCTTCCAGCGCCGCGCGCATGGCCTCGGCGACGAAGGCGTCCTTGCCCGCGGTCGCCTTGTAGAGATGGGCCCGCCCGACGCGCTCACGGGCCACCATGCCCTTGTTCGCCAGGCGCATCAGCACGGTCAGCACCGTCGTGACGGCGGGACCGGAGGGCGGGCCGGCCGCGAGGTCGTGCGCGAACATGCCCTCAGGATGCCGCCACAGGGCTCCCATGATCGAACGTTCGAGGTTGCCGAGCTGCACCCTCGCACCCTCACCTTCTACCTGGAGTAGAAGGTTACCGTGACCGCGACCGGCCCGGCCGGGACGACTGATCCCGGCTCGGGCGTCCGTTCGTCAGAGGGCGCGGCGCGGGCCCGCCTGGGCGCGGATGGCGGTGGTCGCGGCGTTCAGTTCCTGCTCGTCCTTGATGGTGCGGTTCTCCTCGTACGTGACCCCGGGCGGCGGGGCGTCGTGGCCGAGCGGGTCGGCGTCCCAGAAGTTGCCCCGGTAGACGACGTTCTCCAGCGGCGGGCCCACGTGCAGCACCGCCGTGTTGTCGGCGCGCGCGACGACGTTCTCCTCCACCCGCACCCAGGAGGCGCCGTAGTCGGTGTAGAGCCCGAAGTTGTACGGCGTGCGGGTGTCCTCGATGACGTTGCCCAGCACCAGCGCCCCGTCGTCATGGGAAGCGCCCTGCGGCCCCGACACGTACACGCCGCCGCCGTCGGCCAGCACCTGCATGGTGTCGGCGGTCCGGTTGCGGACGATCCGGGTGCCCTCGCCGGGCCCGGCGGTGATCCCGCAGTGCGGCACGTCCCTGACCTCGTTGTGCGCGACGACGCAGCCGGACGTCCCCATCACCGCGATGCCCGGTGAACCCGGATATTCGAGCCCGACGCCGCGTACCAGGTTGTCCTCGATCACCGTGCCCCGGCTGCCCGTCACCACGACGGCCCCCGCCGAGAGCGTGTCGAAGTCGCAGCCGCGCACGACCTGTTCCTCGCCGCCGGACACTCCCAGCCCGAACGCCCCCAGCCTGGTGAACCGGCACCCCTCGATCACCACGTCCGAGCAGTCCTCGAACGTGACGCAGGCGGGAATCGTCACGGAAGCCGTGGGATACGTCACGGACGCCCCCTCGCCCAGCTCCGCCACGCCGACGCCGCCGCCCTCGTAGAAGCCGCTGCCGTGATAGTGCACGAAGCCCTCGGGACGGCTCGGGCGCAACCAGGTCGCCTCGGCGAACGTCAGCCCGCGGAAGGTCACCCGCCGCGCGCCGGACCCGCGTACCAGGGTCTCCAGCTCCGGGGCGACCACCCGCGTACGCTCCGGGTCCTCGCCGGGAAGGGGCAGGTAGCGCAGCACGTGGTGGCCCGGCCGGGAGCGGTCGAGCACGAACGTGCCCGGCTCGCGCAGGAAGCTCGGGTCGTTCTCGATCCTGGTGGGCAGGCCGGGCCCGGCGGAGGTGGTGCCCTCCCAGGTGGAGTTGTACAGCTCGGCGGCCCATCCGAAGGCGGGCGCCGCCATGGTGATCACGGTCCGGTCGCCGTCCTGGGCGACGTCCGCGACGGGCAGGCGGCCCTCGGTCCACGGGTACACGCCGCGGTGGACGAACTCCACGTCGCGCGGGCTGGTCCAGGCCAGCGGCGCGGCGCTGTCGGTGACGTAGCCGGTGGCGGTCGCGGCCGGGGACGAACCGGGCAGTTCCTCGATCGCGGCCCGGGCGGCGCGGCGGCCGTCCACGTAGAGCTGGCGGGTCTCCAGGTCGCCGACGTCGGCCAGCCAGACGCCGTCGCTCACCTGCCAGCCGGTGATCGTCCGGCCGCCGCTCAGCACGGCGTCCTCCTGGTCGGGGGTGCCGTGGCCGTACGCCTGGTAGACGGTGCCCGAGTCGGCGTCGGTGAGCTCCAGCGGCTCGCTCAGCACGTGGACGCCACCCCTGAGGTGGACGACGGACTCCCCGCCGGACTCCCTGGCGGCCTCGCGGGCGCGTTCAAGGGTGGCGAAGGGGCGTTCGAGGGAGCCGGGCCAGGAGTCGTCCCCGCCGGGTGCGACATGGAAGTGGAACACAGGTTTCCCCTTTGCTGTTTATGGCGTACACGGAGTAATACACCATAAACGAGGGAGGTGCCAATGGCACGAGGTGTGGCGGGGGACCCGGACCACGGGGTCGAGCTGCTGTGGCGGGACGCGGAACGGGAGCCGCGGCCCGGCCTCAGCCTGGGCCGGATCGTGCGGGCCGCGGTCGAGCTGGCCGACGCCGAGGGCCTGGAAGGGTTGTCGATGCGCAAGGTCGCCGACCGGCTGGGCTTCACGACCATGTCCCTCTACCGCCACGTCCCCGGCCGCGACCAGCTCGTGGACCTGATGCGCGACGAGGTGCTGGGCGAAGCCCTCGTCGCCGCCCCGGACGCCGGCCCAGAATCCGCCCCGGACGCCGCCCCGGACGCCGGCCCGGACGCCGCCCCGGACGCCGACGGCGGCTGGCGGGGGCGGCTGGAGGAGGCGGCCCGGCGGGCGTGGGAACTCCGCATCCGCCACCCGTGGCTGGCCGAGGTGCGCGGCTCCCGCCACCTGCCGGGCCCGAACGCGGTCGCCCACTACGACCACATGCTCGGCGCGCTGACCGGCACCGCGCTGCGGCCGTCCGAGGTGGTCGCGGTGGTCGGCCTGCTCGGCCGGTTCGTGGACGCCGAGGCGCTGCTCCTGGCCGAGACCCGGCGCGAGGAACGCCGCAGCGGCGTGTCCGAGCAGGAGTGGTGGGGCGCCCGCGACTCCCTGTACGAACGCCTCGACCGCTATCCCGCCCTCTCGCGCCTGTGGGAGACGGGCGGCTGGGACGACCCGGAGGACTCCTTCACGTTCGGCCTGCGCCGCCTCCTGGACGGCGTCGAGGTGCTGATCCGAGAGCGTGACGAAAACCGTGACGAAAAGTGCCCCGAGTGCGGCACACCACTGGAAACCGCCCCCTCGGGCCGCCCCCGCGTCTACTGCTCGCGGGCCTGCCAACAACGCGCCTACCGCAAGCGCAGGTCCACCGGCTGACCCAGCCCGGCGGCCGTCCCCGCCGACCTGCGACCAGGCCGCCACCCGGAGGCCTGGATCTCAGTCGTCGCCGGAGGTTTAGCGATCTCCGTGCATGTCAGGGGAAAGGACATGACGGACGACTTACAGCCCATGCCCGATGACTGGACCAGAGCCCTGGCCGTCGTGGCCCACCCCGACGACATGGAGTTCGGCAGCGCCGGCGCCGTGGCCGCCTGGACCGGGGCCGGCAAGCAGGTCGGCTACCTCCTGCTCACCCGCGGCGAGGCGGGCATCGACTCGATGCCGCCGGAGCAGGCGCGGAAGGTGCGGGAGGAGGAGCAGCACGCGAGCGCCGCCATCGTCGGCGTCTCGTCGGTGGAGTTCCTCGACCATCCGGACGGCGCGATCGAACGTTCCCCCCGGCTCCGGCACGATCTGGTGGCGGCGCTGCGCAGGCACCGGCCCGAGCTGGTGATCACGTTCAACCACCACGACCTCACCTTCACCGGCAAGTGGAACAGCCCCGACCACCGCGTCACCGGACGGGCCGTGCTGGACGCGGTCCTCGACGCGGGCAACCGCTGGATCCTGCCCGACGCCGGCGCCGAACCGTGGGACGGCGTCAAGTACGTGGCGATCGCCGGTTCCGTCCGGCCGACGCACGCCGTGGACGTGACCGGGTACCTGGACGCGGCGCTGGCCTCGGTCGAGGCGCACGCGGCGTACCTGTCGGCGCTCGGGGTGCCGCCGGGCGGGGCGCGGGTGCCGCTGGAGGGGTTCGTGAACGCCGCCGGTCAGCGGTTCGGCGGCCGTCCGGCAGTGCCGTTCGAGCTGATCGCCTGCTGAGCGGCCCCCCGGCCCGGCTTGTCACCGCCGGGCCGGGGGCGGACCCGTCAGCCGACCTCGTCGACGTATTCGGCCAGGCGTTCTTCGTTCACGACCAGGAACGGGTCCGAGGTCGGCAGGACCAGGCCGGCGTCCTTGAAGCGTTTGAGAAAGAATCCGACGCGCGACCGGGTGGTGCCGACCATGCCGGACAGTTCTTCCTGGGTGATGCGTTCCTCGATGGCCCGCACATTCGGGGCACGGTGCTTACCGATCTTTCTGGATAAGCGCAGAAGAACGGAGGCGAGGCGCTGCTCGCTGTCCATCGTGACCATTGTCGCGATCACTTCCTGCTGTTCTCGCAGGCGTAACGCGAGATAGTCGATGAACCCGTCCATGAGCTCGTTCTCGGCCATGGCGGCGCGGAAGCGGGCGGCCGGGATGCGGCGAACCCAGGTGGTCCGCATGGCGGTGGCGGTCTCGCTGCGATCGGCCCCGAGCAGGGAGGACTCGCCGAAGATGTCGCCGGCGGTGAAGATCGACAGCAGACACTCCTTGCCGCAGCGGGCGTACATCTGGGTCTTGATCTGACCGCTCTCGATCACGTAGATGTTGCTGTCGCGCTGGCCGCAGTTGTAGATGTTGGCGCGTCTCGGCACCCGGATCGAGCAACCGCCGGACGTTTCCTGCGAGACGAGGGAGCGCAGTCCGGATCTAAGTCGCGCGACGTCGGATGACTTCATTTTTCCGCCCCTCGGCTTTATTTCATGTCGCCGTTGCCTCTACCCATCAATCGACTGATTAACAAGGCGTACCACAATTCTCTGACATGTCCGGAGAATTGCCTGGAGGCGGATTTCGGTCTTTATCGGGCCGTCGCGGAATCAATAAAGTCGCGCGCCATATCCATCAACTCCGGGTCACCCTTGAACAGCGAGATGTGATCGCCGTGCGCCCGGAGATGCAGGACGGCGTCCGGCAGCGCGGCCGCCACCGCCTTCGACCCCGCGGGGTGGGCGGTCTCGTCGTCATGGCTGGAGACCACCAGGACGGGCTGGTCGATCGCGCCCAGCCAGGGGCTCACGTCCGTCGTCATGATCTCGCCGTTCAGGCGGCAGTAGCGGTGCAGCAGCTCGGGCGTCGCGTACGGATAGACCACCAGGTGCGCCAGGTCGGGCGGCACCGAGGCGAGCATCGTCTGGCAGAGCACAGGATGGATGGCGGCGGCCCGGTCGGGGCCGGTCGCGGCCATCTCCATGAGCGCCACCAGGTTCTGCTGGTGGTGGGTGCGGTCGGCGCCCTTCACCGCGGCGAAGTCGCCGTGCCAGAGGCTGAGGGACTCGACGCGGCCGGGGTCGAGGTGCGCGGCGGCCAGGCCGATGACGGCTCCGCCGCACAGGCACATCACGTGAGCGCGGCGGACGCCGAAATGGTCCATGACCGCGAACAGGTCACCGGCCTGCGCCGTCACCCCCACGTCGGGGACATCCGCCGACGGGGCCTGCCCGAACAACGCGCGGGTCTCCCAGGTCAGCACGCGATGGGTGCGGGACAGGAAACGCATCCACTGCTCGCACAGGCGGGCCGGCATGCCGCAGGCGGCCACGATCACGACCGCCGGGGCCGCCGGGTCGCCGGCCGCGTAGGCGGCCAGCGGCGGGCCTCCGTCCGCCGGTGCGACCTCGTCGCGGACGCACAACCCCTCGAAGCCGTCCCGCGCCGCCTCGTCCACGACCTCGTCGGCGACGGCCGGCGGCAGGTCCTCACCCATGCCGTCGCGCAGCGCGAGATGGTCGCTGACCAGGCGCTCGAAGGTGTCGAGCGAACCGCGGTCGTCCAGTGCGAACTCCGGTGCGCCCAGCCGTCGGGTCACACGGCCCAAGAGGGAGGCGAGGCCGGGCGGGCCGGCCAGGCGCACCGGATGCCGCAGGACGTCCACCAGCGGGCGCGCCTCCTGCACGGCCCGGGTCAGACGTCTCAGTTCGGCGGCCACGAGATGATCACCGCATTCCGTGGGTCGGGGAAGGCCGCGCGGTCGCCGCGCGACGGGGACAGAGACGGGGAGAGACCACCGGGGGCCTCATCGGGTGGTGAAGGGGTGGCCGGTGGTGGTCGCCGTGGCGATCCGGTTGCCCGGGTTGGTGTTCCGGCCGGTGACCAGGACGGCGCCGTACCGGTCCAGGCTGACCCGGCCGCCGTACTCCTCGATCTCGTCGGTGTCGGGGTAGACGTCGACCTTGGTCGGGACGTACCGCGCGGCGAAGCCCAGGCGCATCTCGTCGGTCAGGCCCTTGTGCGGCAGCGAGGCGTGCATGAGCGTCGACCAGAACAGGATGGCCTCGCCCGGCCGCATCACCATGGAGACGGCCTGCGACTCGTCGGGCTTCCAGTCGGGGTCGATCTGCAGGTCGCGGTAGTCGTAGCCGAAGAAGCCGCGCCGGACGCCGTCCTTGTCCTCCTGGTTGATCTTGTTAGGGTCGTAGTGCATGCGCTTGGTCTCGTCGTAGAACATCGTCTCGTGGGTGCCGGGGATGAACTGCAGGCACCCGGTGTCCTCGTTCGCCTCGGTGAAGGCGGTCCAGACGGTGATCGTGCCGCCGAACTCCTCCGCCTGCGGCCAGACGATCTGCGGCTTGCCGGAGGCGTTGGCGAAGGTGTCGGCCTGGTGCCAGTCGGTGCCCTCGTCCCCGGGGTACTTGGGGAAGAACTCGGTGCGCCAGCAGAGCACGTCCGGGCCGAGCACGCTGACCACGCGGTCCACGATCTGCGGCCGGCTGATGTGGTCGGCCAGGAAGGCCGAGTCCAGGTGGCGGTCGTAGTTGGAGATGTTGGTGTTGCCCGAGGCGGCGTCGTCGCGGTAGACGGCGTTGCTCCGGTCCATGAGCCGCATCCGCTCGCGCCGCCAGTTCTGGCGCATCTCGTCGATCTCGTAGACCTTGAACGGGCCGAAGTAGCCCTGGGTGTGGAAGGTCTTCAGCTCCTCGGGGGTCATCGAGTGCTCGCCCCGGAGTGTGGTCTCGTGCATGGTCTATCCCCTCACGGTCAGTCGTTCCTCGACGCAGGAGGCCAGGGCGGCGACCGACGCCTCCTCCTCCAGCTCGCGTCCCGTCAGCTCCAGCCCGAAGCGCTCGTTCACCTGGGCGATGATGCGGGTCATCGCCAGCGAGGTGGCGCCCAGGTCGAACAGGTCCACCTGTGGTGGCACCTCGTCGCGTTCGAGCACGTCCTCGGCGATGCGCTGCACGACCTTGGCGGCCGACGATGCCTGCGCGGACCTGGCCAGAGCGGCGCGGTCCGCCTTTCCCTGCGGCGTCATGGGGATCTCCGACACGATGTGGTAGGTGGACGGGCGGGCGTGCGCCGGCAGCCGGCTCGCGGCCCGCTCGGTGAGCTGCTCGATCAGGTCCGGCCCCGCCTCGCCGTCGGGGACGACGAAGGCCAGCAGCCGGACGTCGCCCTCTCCGTAGTCGCGGTGGGCCACCACCGCGTGGGCGACCCGCGGATGGCCCAGGAGGCACAGCTCGATCTCCCTGGGCTCCAGGCGGAACCCGCGGACCTTGATCTGGTCGTCGGACCGCCCGAGGTAGGCGTACTCGCCGCCGGGCAGCCGGGTGACCACGTCGCCCGAGTCGTAGCGGCGCCCGCCGTCCGGCAGGGCCCTGAAGCGCTCGGCGGTCAGCTCGGGCCGGTCGAGGTAGCCGCGGGCGAGCCCGGGGCCGGAGACGTGCAGGTTGCCGGTGGTGGCCGGGCGTCCGTGCTCGTCGAGCACGTCGAGACGCAGGTCCGGGATGGGCACGCCGATCGGGCTCAGCTCCGGGTGGTCGAGGTCGGCCGCGCGGACGCGGCGGTAGGTGACGTGGACGGTGGTCTCGGTGATGCCGTACATGTTGACGAGGTGCGGGCGGTCGTCGCCGTAGCGGTCGATCCACGGGGCGAGCAGGTCGACGTCCAGCCGCTCGCCGCCGAAGACGACCCGGCGCAGCCGGTACGGCGAAGGCCGCTCCTGCCGGGCGTCGGCGGCCACCAGGTGCCGGAACGCGGAGGGCGTCTGGTTCAGCACGGTGACGCCCTCGTCCAGCAGCAGCCGCCGCAGCGACTCGGGCGACCTGGCCACCTCGGCCGGGACGATCACCAGCCGGCCGCCGTACAGCAGCGCGCCCCACAGCTCCCACACCGAGAAGTCGAAGCTGACGGAGTGGAAGAGCGTCCAGACGTCGTCGTCGGTGAAGCCGAACCACTGCTCGGTCCGCTCCAGCAGGCGCACGACGTTGCGGTGCTCGACCAGCACCCCCTTGGGCGCGCCGGTCGAGCCCGAGGTGTAGATGACGTAGGCCAGGTCCTCGTCGCCGGCCGTGGCCGCGGGACGGCCCTGCGGCGGCTCGGCGTCGGCCAGCACGACCTCGCCGGGCAGGACGCCGCCGAGCCGGGCGGCCACGCCGGACGTGGTGACCACCGTGCACACCCCGCTGTCCTCCAGCAGGTACGCGATCCGCCCGGCCGGGTAGCCGGGGTCGATCGGCACGTACGCGCCGCCCGCCTTGAGTATCGCGAGCAGCCCCGCCACCAGGTCGATGCCGCGGTCCGCGCACAGCCCCACCAGCACGCCGGGGCCGGTGCCCGCGGCCTGGAGGAGGCAGGCCAGCCGGTCGGCCCGGTCGTCCAGGTCCGCGTAGGTGATCTCCTCGGTGCCGCAGGTCACGGCGATCCGGTCGGGGGCCTTCGCGGCGCGCTCGGCGAAGATCTCGTGCAGGCAGCGGCCGCTCATGTCGCGTACATCCCCCAGTGGTGCGGGGTGAGGCCGGTGTCGGTCATGCTGCCGGGCACGAACATCCTGGCCCAGGTGCCGCCGCCGCGCTCGGGCGCGATGCGCTGCTGGAAGTACAGGTCCCGCACCTTCTCGTCCTTCACGTGCAGCGCCAGGACCTTGTAGTAGGTGCTCAGCGACTTCATGTGGATCAGCCAGTGGATGCGGTCGGCCGCGCCGAAGGCCTCCTCGTAGACGAAGACGGTCGCCTCGCCGGGCAGGTTCTCGTTGATGGACTCGGCGGCCTCGCGGGCGAACGTGCGCCCCTCGGACCGGAAGTCGTAGTCGAGCTGGGCGGTCCGGTGCAGCAGCAGGCCGCAGTTGCCCGAGTGCACGAGCTGCTCGTAGGGCTGCGGCACCTGCTCGCGGGCACCGGGCAGCCCGGTGATCTCGCCCTCCTGGAGGTAGACCGTGGACTGCTTCTCGCGCTCGCCGTCGACCGCGGTGCCGTACATGCCCCAGAACTGCGGCAGCAGGACGGTCTCGGTCATGCTGCCGTCCACGAAGATCTCGTCCCAGCCGCTGTCGGCGGTGTTGTCGCGGTACTCGCCGTCGGAGGTGCCCATGTGCACCATCTGCTCGTACGCGTGCAGCGAGCTGAGGTGGATCAGCCAGTGCAGCCGGTCCTTGGTCCCGAACGTCTCCTCGTACAGGAAGACGCTGGCGACGCCGACCTGCTTGGCGGTCACCATCTCCGCCATCATGCGGGCGAACTTGCGCCCCTTGGCGTGGGAGCCGTTCCTGACCTGCGCGGTCCGCTCGACGATCACGCCGGCCGTGGCCGAGTTGATCAGATCCGCCGCGGGTACCGAGGTCTGCTGCTCGGCCGGCGGGATGACGGGATTCGGGTTGGTCATCGTTCCACTCCGTCTGTCGGCTTGTTCGTCACGCTAATGAGGGGCCGCCGTGCTGCCTGCTCAATAGTGAGCAGGGGCTTCACAGCGGGATGTTGGTGTGGTCGCCGCGCAGCGGCACGGCCTTGAGCAGGGCTTCGGCGAGCCTCAGCCGGGTGCCGGCGGGCTCGATCACCTCGTCCACGACGCCGATCTCCACGGCCTTGCCGACGCCGCCGGCCTCCCGTTCGTGCTCGGCGACGAGCCGGCGGCGCAGTTCCTCGCGGCCGTCCTCGGGGCCGTCGCGCAGCTTCCTGCGGTGCAGGATGTCCACGGCGGCCTCGGCGCCCATGACGGCCACCTCGGCGGTGGGCCAGGCATAGACCGCGGAGGCGCCCAGGGCTCGGGAGTTCATGGCGACGTACGCGCCGCCGTAGGACTTGCGCAGCACCAGCGTCACCCGGGGCACGACGGCCTCGGCGAAGGCGTGCAGCAGCTTGGCGCCGCGCCGGACCACGCCGTCCCACTCCTGACGGACGCCGGGCAGGTAGCCGGGCACGTCCACGAGCACCACGAGGGGCACGCCGAGCGAGTCGCACATGCGGACGAACCGCGCGGCCTTCTCGGCCGCCGCCGCGTCGAGGCAGCCGCCCTTGCGCAGCGGGTTGTTGGCGATGACGCCGACGGTCCTGCCGGTCAGCCGGCCGAGCGTGGTGACGAGGTTGGGCGCCCACTTCGGGTGCAGCTCCTCGCCGGGGCCGTCGAGCAGGCGGGCGACGATGGGGTGCACGTCGTAGGCGCGGTTGGCGCGTTCGGGGAGCAGGTCGCCGAGCCCGGGGTCGGCGCGGGCCTCCCAGGGGCGCAGCTCGCCCTGGCCGCCGAGCAGGGCGGTGATCCGGCGGGCGGAGCCGATGGCGCCCTCGTCGTCCGGGGCGGTGAGGTGGGCCAGGCCGCTGCGCCTGCTGTGCGGGACGGGGCCGCCGAGTTGCTCCATGTCGACGTCCTCGCCGGTGACCTTGCGGACGACGTCCGGGCCGGTGACGAAGACGCGGCCGCTCTCGCTCATGATCACCACGTCGGTGAGCGCCGGTCCGTAGGCCGCGCCGCCGGCGGCCGGGCCGAGCACGACGGAGATCTGCGGGACGACGCCGGAGGCCCGGACCATCGCGGCGAACACCTGCCCGACGCCGTCGAGCGCGGTGACGCCCTCGCCCAGCCGGGCGCCGCCGGAGTGCCAGAGGCCGACGACGGGCGCCCGCTCCCGGACGCCGAGGTCGATCGCCCGGACGATGCCGGCGCAGCCCTCCGCGCCCATCGCGCCGCCCATGCGGCCGGGGTCGGTGGCGTAGGCGACGGCCGGGCCGCCGCCGATGCTGCCCCGGGCGGCGAGCACGCCGCAGCCGTCGTCGCCGGGCAGCGGCCGGACGGTGCCCGGGTCGAAGAGCGCGCGGACCCGGTCCCGCGGGTCGCGGCTCATCCCCAGGTCACCGGGAGCGCGTGGACGCCGTACACGAACATGTCGGAGCGGAAGGGCACCTCCTCCAGCGGCACCGCGAGGCGCAGCCCCGGGAGCCGGGCGAACAGCGTGGACCAGGCGACCTCCAGCTGGGCGCGGGCCAGGAGCTGGCCCATGCACTGGTGGATGCCGAAGCCGAAGGACAGATGCTCCTGCCGATCGGCGACGTCGCCGAAGCGGCCGAAGTCGAGCCGGTCCGGGTCGGCCCAGACCTCCTCGTCGCGGTTGGCCGCGGCCAGCACCACGACCACGCCCTCGCCCTTCCTGACGAGCCGGCCGCCGACCTCGACGTCGGCGGTGGCCGCGCGGCGGGCGCCGTAGTCGATGACGGTCTGGTGGCGGATGATCTCCTCGATCGCGGCGGGCAGCGCCTCTGGGCGTTCGCGCAGCTCGGCCAGACGGGCGGGGTTCTCCAGCAGCGCGACGGTGCCCACGCCGATCTGGTTGGCGATGGTCTCGTAGCCGGCCACCATCAGCAGCGTCGCGATGCCGACGACCTCCTCCCGGCTGACCTTGGCCGCCTCGCGGTGGGCGCCGAGGCGGCTGAGCAGGTCGTCGGCGGGCCGCTGCTCGCGCTCGGCGACCAGCCGCTCCAGGTAGTGGCGCAGGTCCTCGCGGACCTTCATGCGCTGCTCGGGCTCCACGTTGCGGTCGCCGATGACCTTGGTCGTCTCGTGGAAGTAGTCGCGGTCCTCGTACGGCACCCCGAGCAGCTCGGTGATGACCTGGGACGGCAGCGGCAGGGCCAGCGTCTGGACCAGGTCGGCCGGCGGGCCCTGGGCGGCCATCTCGTCGACGAGCGTTTCGGTGATGCGCCGGATTGCCGGGCGCAGCGCCTCGACGCGCCTGCGGTTGAACTCCGGCAGCAGCAGGCGGCGCAGCCGCGAGTGGTCGGGCGGGTCCATCCTGATGAAGGTGCCCGGCCCCGGGGGCTGCGAGGTGAGCCGGGCCGGGAAGCCGGGGGTGGCGAAGTCGGAGCTGAAGCGGGCGTCGCCGAGCACGGCGCGGGCGTCCTCGTACCGCGTCACCAGCCAGACCTCGCTGCCGTCGAAGTCCAGCCGGACGCGCGTGATGGGCCGCCCCGCCTGAAGGTCCCGGTACTCGGACGGCGGGTCCAGCGGGCACGTCCTGGGGAGGGGGTAGGAGTCCATGCCAGCAGCCTCGCCCGCGCGCCCGCGCCCGTCTGCTCAACTGTGAGCAGGCCCGTACGAGCGGGCCCGTACGAGCGGACATGGCGATGGCGGGGCCGCGCACGGCCCCGCCACCCGGTGGACCGGGGTCACGCCCTGGCGGCACGCCCCTGGTTGCGCGCGGCCTGCTGGTCCGCCTTGCCCGCCTTCGACCTGCCCATGGACATGTCGCGCAGCGGGACCTCCTTCAGGAACAGGCTGGCCACCAGGCCGATGCCCACCGCGATCGCGCAGGCGAGGAACAGGTCGCCCAGCGCGTCGGCGAGCACCGCCGGCGCGACGCCCTCGCCGCCCTGACCGGCCACGCCGAGCCGGGACGACATGATCGAGCCGAGGATCGCCAGCGAGACCGGCCCGGCGATCATCCGCCAGAACTGGATCTGGCTGGTGCCGACGCCCACCTGCTCCATCGGGATCGCGCTCTGCGTGACGGCCGTGGCCATCGGGAACGCGATGCCGATGCCGACGCCGATGAGCACCATGGCGACGATCGGCAGGCCCTGGCCGCTGTCCGGCCCGACGGCCGACAGGATCAGCAGCCCGGCGACGATGGCGGCCATGGCGAACACGCCGAGCAGCCGGTAGCGCGGCATGGCCGTCATCGCCTTGCCGGCGATCGGGGCCATGAGCATCAGGCCGAGCATCATCGGGATCAGCAGCGTGCCGGAGTGGGTCGCGCTCACGCCGAGCACGCCCTGGTAGAGCAGCGGCACGTAGAAGGCCGTGCCCATCATGGCGAACGCCGAGAAGAAGGCGATCACGGCCATGACGGACACCTGGTTGCTGCGGAACAGCGCGAACGGCACCAGCGGGTTCTTGGCCACCCGCGTCTCGACGAAGTAGAACACGACGAGCAGCACGGCGCCGCCGACCAGCAGCGCGAGCACCTCGGGCGAGGTCCAGGCGTGACCGTCGCCGGTGAGCGTGAGCCCGACCAGGATCGGGACGAGCCCGGCCACGAGCGTGACGACACCGGCGAAGTCGATGTCGCGCCAGCTCGCGCCGCTGCGCACGAACGGCACGCCGATCAGCACGGCGGCGATCGCCAGCAGCCCGACGGGCACGTTGACGTAGAAGACCCAGCGCCAGCTCCAGTTGTCGGTGATGAGCCCGCCGAGCGGCGGCCCGATCACCATGCTGAGACCGGAGAAGCCGAAGAAGACGCCCTGCATCTGGGTGCGGCGCTCCGGGGTGTAGACGTCGGCGAGCAGCGTGAAGACGTTGGCCATCAGCACGCCGCCGAACAGCCCCGCCAGCCCTCTCGCCCCGACGAGCTGGGGCATCGTCTGGGCCGCGCCGCACAACCACGACGCCACCAGGAAGCCCGTCAGGCCGACGAGGAGCACCGGTTTGCGGCCGAACATGTCGCCGAGCTTCCCCGCGATCGGCACGACGACGGCGGCCGCGACGGCGTAGGAGACCCCCACCCACGCGTACATCGACAGGCCGTGCAGGTCGGCGGCGATCCGGGGCATCGCCGCCCCCACCACCGAGACGTCGATCGACGCCAGGGCCAGGGCCAGGAGTGCGCCGATGGTGGCGAACAGCTGGCCGCGCGTACTCGAACCGGTTTGGTTCATGTCATCGCCTCCCTTGTTCTTGGCAGCCGTCCCACTTCTTCGCGGACCCATGCCGCATCAAGCCCACACGAGATCGCCCTCCGGGTCTGCTCAACACTGAGCATCCGGGGAGCGCCGGGCTTCCTACCATCGGCCGCATGACGACGAACCCGGCAGAACTGGTCAGCGCCCGTGCGGGCGATCACGTGGCACTCGTCGTGGACGGCGAGCGCGAGCTGCGGGTGGCGGACTGGACCGCCCGGTCGGAGGAGCTGGCCGCGCGGCTGGCCCCGGTCCGGACGGCGCTGCGGCACGACGACTGGATCGAGCACGCCGTCGCCGCCGTCGCCGTGCACCTGGCCGGCGGCACCGTGCTCGGCCTGCCGCCCGCGCTGCCGGAGGACGAGACGCGGGCCCGCCTGGCCGAGTGCGGGGTGGGCCAGGTCCTGCCCGGCCCTCTGGGCGACGCGGCGGGCGCGCGGGACGACGACGTCGCCGAGATCCTCTACACCTCGGGCACGACCGGCCGTCCCAAGGCCGTGGCGGTGCCCGTCGCGAACCTCACCTACGGCCACGAGGGCCGCGGGAAGCTGTTCACCGGCGTGGACGGGGTGCTGGCGGCCGTCCCGCTGGGCACGAACGCCGGGCACAGCGCGCTGATGACGGCGATGACCGCCCCGGCGACCACGCACGTGCTGACCGACCTCGGGCCGGAGAACGTGGCCCGCATGCTGGACAAGCTGCGGGTGCCGATGGCGATCGTGCCGCCGTCCACCGCGACCCGGATGGTGGCGCACGGCTGGCACGAGCGGTACGACCTGTCCGGCCTGCGGGCGCTCATGCTGGGCTCGGCGCCGGTGCCGATGGCCACGGTGGCCCGGCTCATGGAGGCGCTGCCGGGCGTGCGGATCGTCATCGGCTACGGCTCGACGGAGTCGGCCCCCGCCTTCGTGCACCGCCCGATCGAGACCGCGCCCACCGAGGCGGACGAAGGGCTGCTGGGCCTGCCGAGCGCGGGCACCGAGGTGAAGATCACCGACACGGGCGAGATCTGCCTGCGCTCGGCCGCCCCGCGCCGCCGCTACCTGAACGACCCCGCCGCCGACGAGAGCACCTTCCGCGACGGCTGGACCCACATGGGCGACCTGGGCGAGCTGGACGGTGAGGGCCGGCTGCGCGTCTTCGACCGCGCCGCCGACGTGATCACCGCCGGCGGTCGCCGGATCTCCTCGCTGCGGGTCGAGCACGCCCTGCACTGGCATCCCGAGGTGGTCGAGGCCGCCGCGTTCGAGGGGCCGGAGGGCGTCACGGCGGCCGTCGTGCTGCGCTCCCCCGTGCCCGAGGACGAGCTGCGCGCCTTCGCCGCCGACCGGCTGGAACCGGCCGAGCGGCCGGCGCGGTACGTCGTCACCGGGTCGCTGCCGCGCGGGCCGATCGGCAAGACGCTCAAGCGCCTGCTGGCGGGTTAGCCGGCGGCCAGTTCGTGCAGCTTGGAGACGGTCTTCCAGTTGCGGGCGGTGGCGGTCACGCCGAGCTTCTTCTCCCAGAAGGAGTAGGACAGCTTGGTGTTGCGCACCCCGTCGGGGCACCAGACGTAGATCTCCCTGCCGACGTGCCGGAACACGTCCGGCTTGAAGGCGTCGGGGTCGAGGGCCTTGATCGGCTTGCCGTCGGGCCTGCTCGACAGGAACGTGACGAGGTAGAGGGCGTCGTCGGCGGCGACGTCGCCGAGCGGGTTCGCCTTGAGGATCTCGCCCAGCTCGGTGCCCGTCCTGGCCAGGACGGGCACCTGGACGCCCAGGTCGCGGGCGAGCGTGGCCCGGATCTCGGCCGCCGCCTCGTCGGGGCTCTTCCCGCTGGTGTAGACGACGTTGCCGCTCTGCAGGTGGGTTCTGACGTCCTCGAAGCCGAGGCCCTCCAGCAGCTCGCGGAGCTGGGCCATGCTCACCATGTTCCGGCCGCCGACGTTCACGCCGCGCAGCAGCGCCACCTGCCTGGACATGTCGCTCAACCCCTTCTGCCCGCCACCGCCTGGGGACGGAACTGCCTGATGCGCTCGACCAGATAAGCCGCGTCGTCCTTTACCCACCAGATGAGCGCCGAACCGTAGGAGTGCTGGCACTGCATGCCGAGGACGTACAGGCCAGGGGCGGCGGTCACGCCGCGGTCCTGCTCGATGCCGCCGCCGTCCGCCACGACGGGCGCGTGCACCCAGGAGTAGTCGTAGCGGAAGCCGGTCGCCCAGACGACGGCGTCGACGTCGGCCGAGCGGCCGTCCTCGAAGCGCATCGTACGGCCCTCGGCGTCGACCGTACGGCCCACGAGCTCGAAGCGGTGCCGCTTGGCCAGCTTCTTCAGGCTGGGCCCGACCAGGATCGTCTTCTTGTGCAGCCGGTCGCGCTCGCCCATCAGCGGCTTGGCGATCAGCCCGAACTTGTCGCCCCACCAGTGCAGCCCCTTGCCCAGGAAGCGGCGGCCGAAGTGCGGCAGCGGCGAGCCCTGCGACAGCAGGACGCGGCGCCCGGCGGCCAGCTCGGGCGCGATCTGGGCGCCGGAGTTGGCGGCGCCGACCACGACGACGGTCCCGCCCGGCACCTGGGACGGATTGCGGTAGCGGCCGGTGTGCACCTGGAAGACCTCGGGGTCCAGCTTGCCGGCGAGGTCGGGCAGCTTCGGCACCCGGTAGGCGCCGGTCGCGATGATCACCTGCGGCGCCTCGTACGTGCCCTTCGTGGTCTCCAGCCGGTAGCCGCCCTCGATCGGCTCCAGCGACGTGACGCGGGTGCCGAGCCTGACCGGCAGGTCGAACTGCTCGCCGTACGCCTCGATGTAGTCGGCCATCTCCTCTTTGCTGGGGAAGCGGTTCTTCCCGCCGGGGAAGCGCAGGCCGGGCAGGGCACAGTACTCGGCGATCGTGAACAGCTCCAGGGAGTCCCAGCGCTGCCGCCACGCCGCGCCGAGGCGGGGTTCCTCGTCGAGGATGACGAAGGGGATGCCGGCCTGCTTCAGGTAGTAGCCCGCGACGAGCCCGCTCTGGCCGCCACCGACGACGATCACTTCAGTGTCCATGCGGCCATCGTCGCGCGCGGGCGCGAGGCGGTCTGCTCAACACTGAGCAGATCCTGACATGCGAGTACGCGGGGCCCCCGGCCCCGCGTACTCGCATGTGTCGGCCCTACTTGAGGTTGAAGTTGAGGGTGACCTCCGCCGAGCCGTCGGTCTTGGAGACGTATCCTCCCTTGCCGCTCAGGCCCTTCAGCTCGTCGGTGCCGGAGTTCGGCACGACGGACCAGTCGGCCTTGGCCACGCCGCCGTCGAAGGTGCCCGTCGCCTGCAGCACGAAGGAGCCCTTCTTGCCGCGTATGCTCCCCACGACCTTCTGCAGGCCGACGAAGCTGGCCTCGGTGTCGCTGGCGTAGGCCATCAGGTACTCGGCGTGGCCCTCGCCCTCGATGTCACCGCTCCAGGCGTTGGTGACGTGGGCCTGACTGAGCTTGGGCTGGCCTTTCTTCTCCTCGTAGGGCTTCTCGTCCCATCCGGTGATCTGGTACGAGCCCTTACCTTGGGTGGTCATGTCAGCTCCCTTTTTTGCTCTCTTTTTCGCTACCCCTGACCCTGGGCGCTATGCGTCGGCCGTCGGTCAACGCTCACGCCCGAGGACTATGCAGGTGTTGAAGCCGCCGAACCCGAAGCTGTTGGACAGCGCGTAGCGGATGTCGGCGGCGCGCAGCCTGCCGGGTGCGAGCCGGCAGTCGCGGTTGATCGGATGGCGCAGGTTGAGGTTGGGGTGGACGAAGCCGCGGCGCATCTGCACCACGGTCGCGATCGCCTCCACCACGCCGGCCGCGCACATGCAGTGGCCGACCAGCCCCTTGGTGGAGTTGACCCACGGCCGGCCGAAGCTGTCCCCCAGCGCCCTGCGCAGCGCGGCCAGCTCGGCCACGTCGCCGCTGGGCGTCGCCGTGGCGTGGGCGTTGACGTAGTCGATGTCGCGTGGCCCCACTCCGGCGTTGGCCATGGCGTTGACCATCACCTTGGCCTCGCCTTCCTCGCGCGGGTCGGGCAGGCTGTTGGCGTCCAGCTTCAGGTCGTAGCCGCACAGCTCGGCCAGCGCCGTCGCGCCGCGGGCGGCGGCCGAGCGGGCGCTCTCCAGCACGACGCACCCGGCCCCCTGACCCGGCACGAACCCCTCGTGGTCCTCGTCGAACGGCCGGCACCTGGCCTGCTGCGGCTCCTCGACGCCCGCCACCGCGCCCAGCGTGGCCAGGCCGCGCTTCTCCATCGGCGACAGGTCGGTCATGGCGCCCACCACCAGGCAGACGTCCACGGCCCCCGACTCCACCAGCCGGCTGCCGTTGATGATCCCCACGTTGCCGCTGGCCGAGGCGCCGCCCACGGTGTAGCCCTCGCCCCTGATGCCGAACACCTGGCTGAGCGTGCCCACCCGGTCGGTGTCCATGAAGTGCAGGGCGAACCTGGCCGGCAGGTGGGCGGGGTTGTCCTCGTACTTGGGGTGCAGGTCGTGGGCGTAGCCGGAGCTGAGGTTGTGCCCGGCCACGACCAGGCCCATCCGCTCCGGGTCGGCCCGCGCCTCGTGCAGCCCCGCCTGCTCGTACGCCTGCATGGCGGCGACCAGGTCCATCTGCAGCGGCTGCGGCGAACGGCCGGCCGCGCGCAGGGCGCTGCGCGCGATCTCCTCGGGCAGGCGGCGGGCGGCCACCGCGTTCTGGAAGCGGAAGCCCCTGACCAGGGCGGCCAGCCGAGGGCCGCCGTCGCCGGGGTCGGGCACCGGCCCGATCCCGCACCGTCCCGCCCGCAGCGCCCTGGTGAACGACGGGACGGTCGAGGCGATCGAGCAGACGACGCCCATGCCGGTGACGACGACCCTCATGCGTGCCTCGCCAGCAGGTCCACCAGGGACCGGATGTCGTGCACCTCCTGGAACTCCGACACCGGCACGGTCAGCCCGAGGTCCTCCATGCTCATGGTGACCACGTCGGCCCGGTCGACGCTGTTGGCGCCCAGGTCGGTCAAGGTGCCCTCGGTCGTCACGTCGCCGGGCCGCAGGTCCGGCAGCACCTTCAGGACATTCTGCTTGACGGTCTCGAAAATCTCCGTGTCGGTCATGGTGCCAGCCATTCGTAGGTTCGGTGGTAGTCCTTCGTCCCGGTGTTCACCAGGAGGTCGCGGTCGAAGCGGGCGCGGCTGAGCAGGTGCTCGTACGCGCCCACGTCGACCTGCCTGTCCCGCTCCGGCACGAGACAGGTGAGGGTGTCGGGCAGCAGCGCCGCGTACTCGTCGAAGCCGAGCTCGCAGCGGCCGTCCAGGTGTTCGCCGATCCGCATCCCGGCCAGCGTGCTCGCCGACTCCTCGTCGACCAGGCCGCTGAAGAACTCCGACGAGCAGCCCGAGCCGTAGGAGTAGAGGCCGACCCGGGCCGGGCCGTCCAGGGCGGCGTGGTCGATCAGGCTGGCCAGGGCCAGGTAGACCGAGCCGGAGCAGAGGTTGCCCACCCGTCTCGGGTAGGCGAGCGAGGGCAGCACCCGCCGCTCGAAGTCCTCCTCGATCGACGCCGTGCCGCCGCCCGACTCGCGCATCAGCTTGCGGTGCGCGGCCTTGACCATCCCGGCGAACGGGGTGTGCATGGCCAGGTGGTCGAAGGTGGTGGCGAAGTCGGCGTCCTCCACCCTGGACCGGTAGCCGGCCAGGCAGCTCGTGAGGCAGTCGAGGTAGGCGAACAGCGAGCGGTCGGAGTCGGCGATGTCGAACGTCGGCCCCGGCCGCGCCGAGTCCATCGTCTCGTAGCTGTGGTTGCCGAACGCCCCCAGATCCAGGTCCAGGACGCGCGGCCGGTCGCTGATCAGCACGGCGGCGGCCCCGGCGCCCATGGCGGGCTCGGCGTAGGCGGCCCGCTCGTCCACCAGCGCCACGTCCGTCGCGATGACCAGCGCCTTCGCGCCGGGCGACACCCCCGAGGCGACGTACGCGGCGGCGAGCTGGACGGCCGCCGTGGCCGCGTAGCACGCCTGCTTGACCTCCACGACCCGGCAGCTCCTGGGCAGGCCCAGGTACTCGTGCACGTAGGAGGCCACCGACTTGCTGTAGTCGAGCCCGGACTCGGTGGAGGTGATCAGGATCTCGATGCGGTCCTCGCCGGCGGCGATCGGCCGGGCGGCGTTGACGGCGTTCGTCACGGGGTCCTCGAAGGGCAGGCCGACCGAGCGGTTGCGCATCATCAGGTTGCCCAGGCGCTCGGCGTCGAGCCCGCGCCCCTCGAACAGCTCCGGCACCGGGATCTGGGCCAGGCCGCAGTAGACGTTGAGTGCCTCGATTCCGACGTTCACCTCACACGCTCCCACAGGAAGTCGACCAGGGCGTCGACGCTGGGCACGCCGCCGAAGGAGGACAGCGGCTCGCGGACGCCGAGCCGGTCGAGCACGGCCATGATGATCTCGACCCGGTCCACGGAGTCCGCGCCCAGGTCCTTCAGGTGCGCCCGGCCGTCGATCTCGACGCCGGGCAGGATCTCGTCGATCGCCTTGTGCACGACGCCCTCGACGTGTTCACGCGTCGCCATCGGTGTCTCCCCTCCTGAGCACGCGCAGGGTGCTGACCGCGATCACGCGGCCCCGGTCCTCCATGACGAGGTTGACGATCTCCTCGTCCTCGCCCTCGCCCTCGCCGTCCGGCGCCGGCCAGCACTCCAGGCGCAGCCGCAGCACCGAGTCGGCGTTCGCGTTGCCCAGGTAGCAGAGCCGCTGGTCCAGGACGACGCGGCGGAGGAAGTCGGCGACGCCGAGCCCCCTGTGCCGCCAGAAGCGCAGCAGCACCCAGTCGACGATCGCGAAGTAGGAGGCGAAGTAGAGCAGGCCCACGCCGTTCAGGTCCCTGGACGGCTCCACCGGGTAGTCGGCGGTGAACGTGACCGGATCGTCCGGTTTGTGAGCCAGGAACGTGCCGGTGCTCCTGGCGTGGCCGTACACCTTCCTCGGCGAGTACGCGCCGGGCAGCGTCGGCAGGTGCTCGTGCCTGAAGTCCACCGGGGACGACTTGACCAGCCCCTCGTTGCTGCCGGGCGCGCCGCGCGAGATCCACCGGTTGAAGGTCTCGACGTAGATGCAGCCGGGGTCGTCGAAGGCGTAGAAGCGGTCCGGGTCGAGCTCGCCCGTCCGGCCGCCCGCGCGGCCGATGCGGTGCAGGGCCAGCACCGACTCGCTGCCGAAGCCGAACAGCCTGGACGTGACCGCCAGCTCGTCGCCGAACGTCAGCGCGTTGACGTGCAGGTCCCGGCTGCCCCTGACGTGGAAGTAGTAGAACGACAGATACGTCGGGTCGCCGGCGGCGTTGCGCGCGTCGAAGGCGTTGGTGCCGCACAGCGCGCTGACCGTGTCCCAGGTCCAGTCGCCGACCTCGCCCATGAACAGCGAGCTGGGCCCGCACATGCCGGGCTTGACCACCTCTGTCCTGGTCACGGTGCTGTCGTCAATTCGTTTCATCATGGAACTCGCAGATCAGCCGGTTGACGTGGTCGGGGCTGGTGAGCTGGGGGAAGTGACCCGCGTCGGGGATCTCCTCGTAGCGGGAGTCGGGGATCATGGCGTGCAGCAGGTGCGCGGTCTTGGCCGGGATGACGGTGTCGTACCGGCCCTGGACGATCAGCGTGCGCGCCCGGATCTCGGCCAGCCGGTCGCCCAGGTCCGGGCGTTCGGCGAACACGTCCAGGTAGCGCAGGCCCACCTGCGGGGCCATGCTCTCCGCGCGCAGCAGCAGCCGCATCAGGCCGGCGCGCCGCTTGCGCAGCCGCTTCGATCCGCTGCCCTCGACGACCCGGTCGAAGTCCTGGGTGGCCACCACCTCCAGCTTGTCGATGTCGCCGACCCGGTTGCCGATGCGGCAGGAGCTGCCGATCAGGATCAGCGACTCGGTGTCGTCCGGGTGGTCGAGCGCGTACGTCAGGGCCACCAGCCCGCCGAACGACGCCCCTGCCACGTGCGCGGGGCCGCCCGCCACGTCGTGGCAGAGCCGGGCCAGGCCGCCGAGCGACAGGTCGGCGGCGGCGGTGGTCGCGCCGACGCCCGGATGGTGCACGGACGTCACCCGGTAGCGGTGGGCCAGGCCCTTGAACTGGGCGGCGTAGACGCCGGCGCCGATGTTGAACGGGTGCATGAGCAGCAGCGGCGGTCCCGAGCCTGCGCTGAACAGTTCGACGTCGCCGTCCGGGGTGGTGAGGATCTCGTGTTCGACGTCGGGGTTGTGCTCGCGCAGGATCGCCAGGTTGGGGTTGCCGGCGTCGCCGCGGCGGGCTCCGGGTTTGCCGCGGGTTCCCCGGGGGTTGTCGGCGGCTTCGGAGGTGGTGGGGGCCAGGAGGGTGGAGAGGCGGGCGGCGGCGTCCTTGGCGTCCTCGACGCTCAGGCCGACCGGCACCGCCAGGCGCACCACGCCCTCGCGGCCGAAGTGCGGAGCGCCCCTGATGCCCGTCTCCCGGAAGATCCGTACGTGGTCGGCGTCCTTGAGCAGCACGCAGTGACCGCCGGGCGGGCCCTCCAGCGGAACGCCCGCCTCCGACAGGCCCTGCCGCAGCGCCGCGACCGCGTCCCCCCGGGCGCGCACCTGCTCGGCCACCGTCTCGCGGTCCTCCAGCGCGGCCGCGATGATCCGGCGGTTGGCCAGGCCGACGTCCCTGCCCCAGGTCTCCAGCCGTTCGGCGACCCGCTCGCGCAGCGCGTCGTCGCGGGTGGCGAGCAGGCCGCCGAACGGCACCCCGAAGTCCTTGGACAGGCTGATCGTGGCGCTGTCGGCCAGTTCGAGGATCTCGCGGACGACCTCCCACACGTCCCGGCCGTCCGCGACCGCCACGGCGTTGTCCACCACGCGGGCGCCGTCGACCACCAGCGGGACGCCGTGCCGGGCCGCGGCCTCCTTGACCGCGCGCAGGTTCGCCAGCGACGTCGGCGCGCCGCCGGCCGCGTTGTTCCCGACCTCCACGCAGACGAACGACACCGGCTCGTCCCCGGCCAGCTCCGCCCGCAACGCCTCGACGTCGACCTCCGGGCCGCCGGGGAGCTCGACCGGCTTGAAGCCGTGGTCGGCCAGGTTCAGGAACCACGTCGGGAACAGGCCGTTGTGCAGCACGCGTCCCGGCCGGCCCGGCCAGGACCGGCACAGCAGCGCCTCGGCCGCCCGGCCGGAGCCCGTCGGGACGATGCAGGGGAACGGCAGGCCCGTGATCTCCGGGTCCGGGCGGGCGGCCGACCGGTCCGTCAGCCGTCGCAGCCGTTCGGCGATCCAGGGGGCGTCCAGCTCGGCCCAGGAGTCGGTGATCAGGTCGGTGGTGACGTGGTGGGCGGGGACGCGGGCCGGCTCGCCGCCGTACCGGGCCAGCAGCTCGACCCGGGCGGGCTCGGCGTCGGCGGGCTCTTCGTTCGCAGACCCTTTTTCGGTGGGTTCGTTGTCGGTGGGTTCGTTGTCGGTGGGGGTTGTGTCGGTGGCGGGGCGGAGGTCGGGGTCGGCGATCATGAGGATGATCTCCGACACCGGCGTGCGGTCCTCCCCTTCCGGCTGGCACAGGTAGATGGGGACGTTCACCGGCCGGAACTTGTTCTTGAACTGGAAGTTCCCCTCGCCGAATATCCCCGCCGACCGCAGCTCGTCCAGCGCCTGCCGCACGTCCGGGGCGGCGTTGGCCGACTCCTCCGTCTCCACGCCGAAGCTGGCGCCGAAGCTGAACATCGAGCATCCCTCGTCCACGAGCTGCTCGATGATCTGCACGATCGCGAACTCCAGCCCGCCGAGCGGCATGCCCTTGGGGTAGAACTCGACGTCCAGCAGGTATCCGTTCTCCGACGGGATCTTCGTGATGACGACCGCGTTGGCCACCTCGTCGTCCAGGTAGGTGACGAAGACCCGGTGCCTGCGGTCCAGGCGGCCCTCCTCGATCTCCCGCCGGACGACCGACACGTACGGGTTGACCATCTGCTTGCGACCGGCCCACTCGTCCACCAGCCCGGCCAGCCTGCGGTCCATCGCGGGGTCCTCGCCCGAGCGGTACTCGGCCGTCCGGCACTCGCCCGCCTTGCAGAAACGCCGGACCATGTACCGCAGGCGTTCCATCCGCCCGCCCCTCAGCGTGAAGGACCCCAGGTCCTCCAGCCGCTGCACGGCCCCGAACGGCGTCGCGCTGTACGGCTCCCCGCCCACCTCGCGCACCGGCAGGAGGGACAGGAAGTTGGGCCGCAGGCCGCGCGCCTTCGCGTAGGCGGTGTACTCCTCGACCAGCTCGTGGAAGTACTCCTCGGAACCGGCGTAGCTCCAGGCCAGCAGGTTGCCGGCGTTCTCGGAGACGTGCAGGTAGCCCTTCCTGGCCGAGCCGATGAAGGCCAGGGGCGCGATGTCACGTCCGGCCAGGCCGCCTTCCTTGGCGTGCCGGCGGTCGATGTCGGCCACCAGGTCGCGCAGGTCCGGGTGCCGGTGCAGGTCCCGCTTCAGCAGCACGGCCGGCTCGCCGTCGCGTGCCCGCGTCTCGTGCGTGGCGAGCCCGTCCTGCTCCTGCGGGGGGTGCACGGACTCGACGCCGCGCTCGTCGTGCAGGTGCGCGGCCAGGTCGGCGAGCGTGGGATGGTCGAACAGGAGGGTCTTGCGCAGCGCGCCGACCTGCTTCTCCAGGACGCTCACCACGCGCAGCATCTCGAAGGAGGTGAGGCCGTTGTCGGCGAAGCTGCGGCGGGGGTCGAGCGGGCGCTCGGTGATCGCGCCCACCAGCTCCGCGAGCCGGCCCTCCAGGTCGGACGCCTCCTGTCGCGCGGGTTCCGGGGGCTTCCGTCGCGTGGATTCCGGAGCCTTGCGTTGTGCGGGTTCCGGGGCCTTGCGTCGCGCGGGGTCAGGGGCCGGTTTCCTGGTGGGCTTCGGGGCGGGGTCGGGTTCTCGGGTGGGGGCGGTGGATTCGGTGATGGCTGATTCCACGGCGCGGGCGAGCCGGTCCACCGTGTCGTACTCGTACAGCTCGGCTGCCTGGAGGTCGAGGGAGAAGGCGGTGTTGATCGCCTTGACCAGTTCCATCCGGAAGATGGAGTCGAGCCCCAGCTCCTCGAAGGGGGTGTCCACGTCCACGCCGTCGGGGTCGGCGTCCAGGATCGTGGAGAGCCGCTCGCGCAACATCTCCTCGACCCCGGCGGGCCCTCCGGCGGGCGCGGCCGGCGTCTCGTCCGGCCGCGTGGCCTCCGTACGCGCGGCGGGGGCGGGCGCGTCCGGCGTCCTGCCGCCCTTGGCTGCGCGCAGGCGCACCTTCCCGTCGCTGGTCCGCCGCACGGCCCCGCCGTTCCGAGCGACGGGCGGCGCGGCCGGCCCGACGGTCCCGGCGTCCGACTCGGGGGCGGTGAACCAGTGCTCGACGCGGGCGAAGGGCGGGCCGGGCAGCGAGACCCGCACCGGGCGCGGGCCCTGCCACAGCCCCTGCCAGTCCACCTCGCTGCCGGAGACCCACGCCTCGGCCAGGTCCTCCGGCCCGGTCCCCCACGGCGCCGGGGCGTCCCTGCGGGCGGTGCCCCTGTGCACGCCCGCCGGCTCGCCGCTCAGCGCCCGGACCGCCTGCTCGCGATCCGTGACCACCACGGCCAGCCGTTCGGCCAGGTGGCGGCGTCCGTTCTGGAGGGTCCAGGCGATGCGGTCGAGGCCGATCTCCGGATGTTCCCGGATGTGACGGGCGACGTCCCGCGCGTACTCCTCCAGGGCTTCGCGGCGGCCCGCCGACAGGACCAGCACCCGGGGCTCCCCTGCCGTCTCCGCCGGGATCGGCTGCCGGTACGCCTCCAGCACCACGTGCGCGTTCGTGCCGCCGAAGCCGAACGAGCTCACCCCGGCCACCCGGTCCGCCCCGTCCCACGGCGTGAGCCGCGTGTTGATGGTGAACGGGCTCCCCTCCAGCCGCACGTACGGGTTGGGCCGCTCGTAGTGGATCGACGGCGGCAGGGCCCCGTGGCGCATGCAGAGCAGCACCTTGAGCAGCCCCGCGATGCCGGCCGCCGCCTCCAGATGGCCGATGTTGGTCTTCACGGTGGCCAGGGCGACGTGCGGGACGTCCGGCGCGGGCCGCCCCCGGTCGGCGTACAGGCGGGCGAACGCCTTCTTCATGCCCTCGATCTCGATCGGGTCGCCGAGCCTGGTGCCGGTGCCGTGCGCCTCGATGTAGGTGACGCGGGAGGGGTCGACGTCCGCCTTGCGGTAGGCGTCGACCAGCACGCGCGCCTGCGCCTCGGGGTTGGGCGCGGTGAGCGAGCTGGCCCGTCCCCCGTGGTTGACCGCGCTGCCCCTGATCACGGCGAGGATCTGGTCGCCGTCCTCCAGCGCCGTCTTCAGCGGCTTGAGCAGGACGGCTCCGCAGCCCTCGCCCCGGCCGTAGCCGTCGGCGCGCTCGTCGAACGTCTTGCAGACGCCGTCCTCGCTGATCATGCCGGACTTGGCGAACGCGATGTAGAGCCCCGGGCTCAGCGTCAGGTTGACGCCGCCGGCGATGGCCGCGTCGCACTCGCCGTCCTCGATGGCGCGGACCGCGTGGTGCAGGGCGACGAGGGAGCTGGAGCAGGCGGTGTCGACCGCCTCGCTCGGGCCGCGCAGGTCCAGCAGGTGGGAGACGCGGTTGGCCAGGATGCAGTCGGCCACGCCGCTGGCCGTGTGGGCCTCGACCGGCACGCCGTACTCGCGCAGCAGGTCGTCGTAGTCGCACGCGGACACGCCCGCGAACAGGCCCGTCCTGGTGCCGGCCAGGTCGGCGGGGCGGTGGCCGGCGTCCTCGACGGCCCGCCAGACGGTCTGGAGGAACAGTCGCTGCTGCGGGTCCATCATCGCCGCCTCCTTGGGCGAGATGCCGAACAGCGCGGCGTCGAAGGAGCGGACGTCGTCGAGGAACCCGGCGCGGACGTTCGCCGTCTCGGGGTTCTCGCGCAGCTCGCGCCGGTCGTCGGGGACCGGGCGGGTGAGGTCGTGGCCCTCGGCGAGGTGGCGCCAGAAGTCGTCCAGGTCGGTGGAGCCGGGGAACAGGCCCGCCATGCCGACGATCGCGATCCCGCCCGTCACGGCCCTCTCCGTCACGGTGCTGTCTGTCGCGGTGCTGCCCGTCGCGGCCCTCTCTGTCGCGGTGCTGTCCGTCGTGGCCGGGGAGGTCCCGGCGCCGGGGGGTGGGGGCATGGTCACGGTCTCCGGCGCCGGGCCTGGCTCGGCGTCCTCCTGCCGCGCGGCAGGGGCGGCGGGAGGTTCTTCGGCTGGTCTCTCGGGAGGGCTGGGTGAGGTGTGGGCGGCGGCGAGCTCGGCCGGGTGCTCGGCGAGCAGATGCTCGCAGAACGTGGCCAGATCGGTCGCCTCGAAGAGCACGGTCGGCAGCAGGTCCAGCTTGTACCGTTCGTTCACCTGGTCCACCAGCTCGGCCATGGAGATCGAGTCGAACCCCATGTCCATCAGCTCGGCGTCGAGGTCCACGTGCTCCTCGCCCACCAGCAGGAATCCGGCCGCCGCGCGGCGCAGCTCCGCCCGGACCGCCTCGGTCAGATCGTCGTCGGGCCCGGTCGTCTCCGGCGCGGACATGGGCTCACTCATCTCCATAACCTCGGATTCGCGGGTCGCGGGCGGCTGGGAGCGTTCGGGGGCGGGCTCGGAGGGGCCTTCGACGACGGCGAAGCTCGTCTCGGCCCCGGCCAGCCCTCTGGCGAAGGCGGTCAGACCGGCGGCGGTGCTCATCGGGACGCTGCCCCAGCGGCGTGCGAACAACCGGCGGGTGGCGTCGTCCACCTTCATGCCGCCCTCCTCCCACAGCGGCCAGCCGACGGCGAGCGTCCTGCCGTGCCCGAGCCGCTCGCGCAGCTCGGCGAAGTGGTTGAGGAAGGCGTTGGCGTAGGCGTAGTCGATCTGCCCGATGTTGCCGGTCTCGGCCGCCACCGACGAGAACAGCGCCAGGAAGTCCGGCGGCTGCCCGCGCAGGGCCTCGTCGAGCAGGACGGTGCCGAGGATCTTGGGTCCCAGCACGGCCCGCGTGTCCTCGGGACGTTTGCGCACGGCCCGCGCGTCCAGGTGGATGCCGGCGGCGTGGATGACGCCGTGGAAGGGGCCGTACCGGTCGCACAGGTCGCGCAGGTCGGCGGCCGAGCAGACGTCGGCGCGCACGTACACGGCGGGCAGTCCGGCGATCCGGCGCGCGATGTCGTCGCCGGGGTCGGACCGGCCGGTCAGGACCAGCTTCGCCGCCCCGCGCTCGGCGAGGAAACGGGCGAACGCCAGCCCGATGGCCCCGGCGCCGCCGGTGATCAGGTACGTGCCGTCCTGCCGGACGTCCAGCCCGGGTGGAGGCGGCTCGTACGGTTCCATGCCCTTCAGCAGGCGGGCGCCGTCGCGGTAGGCGACCTCGGAGACCCGCTGCTCGGGGGCGGTTCCGGCGGCGGGCGCGCGCAGCTCGGCCGCGACCTGCGCCGGGGTGGCGCCGGTGACGCACACGCCGCTGAATCCGGTGTGCTCCAGGGCCAGCGTTCTCAGGGCGGCGGCCAGGGCGGTGTGGTGAGGCTCGCCGGCCTGGACGGACACCACGACCCGGAGCGGGCCGCCGTCTCGCAGGACGGCTGTGGACGTCCGGAGCAGGGCCTCGAAGGCGGCGGTCCCGGGGAACGGGTCGGACGGGGCGATCACGATCGCGTCCGGGGCCCGGCCCAGGTCGCCGACCGAACGTGCGCCCCTTGCGGCGTCCGTCGGAGATGCGTCGCCGGGGTGGAGCCGGAGGCCGCCGAGTGCTTCGGCGAGCCGGTCGTCCTCGGTGAGCACTACGAGCGCTTCTGGTTCCCGGGTTCCTTCGGGGAGTGGGGCGGGCGTCCAGAGGGGGCGCAGGTAGGTGCAACGCCCGTCAGCGGCTCCCGTCTCGCTCGGGGAGCCCTCTCCAGAGCCCGGCTCGGGGGCCGGACCGGCGGCCGTCGCGGACGTCAGCCCAGAGACGGGCTCCGGAGCCGGCGCGGCGGCCACCCCGGAGCCAGGCTCGGGGGTCGGCTCAGGGGTCCGAGCGGAGGTTGCCGTGGACAGGCTGGGGGTGGGGGTTTGGTCGGAGGTGGGGGTGGGGGTGGAGGGGAGCCAGTAGGGGCGGTGGTCGAAGGGGTAGGGCGGGAGGGTTACGCGGCGCGGGTGGGGGGCGGGCCATTTGCTGCCCCAGTTCACCCGGGCGCCCGCGACCCACCCCGCCCCGAGCCCCTCCGCGCCGTCCTCCGGCGGAGGCTGGTCGGCGCCGGTCTCCGCCGTCCCCACGAGGACGCCGTCCGCCTCGCCGTCGTCGGCGAAGGAACGCAGCCGGGCGGCGAGCTCGTCCAGGGTGGCGGCCCGGACGGCGAGCCGTTCGGGCAGCTCGGCCCGGCCCACCTGGGTGGTGTAGGCCAGTTCCGCCAGCCCGGCCCGCCCGCTCACCGCGACGTCGGCGACCCGGCCGGCCATGGCGCGGAGCTGGTCGCGGGTACGGGCCGACAGCAGGATCACCTGCTCGGCGGCGTCGGCGGGCTCGGACGGCGTCCCGGCGGTGGGCACGTACTCCTCCAGGACCACGTGCACGTTGGCCCCTCCGGCGCCGAACGAGCTGACCCCCGCGCGGCGCGGGAACGTCTCGCCGTCGAGGACGGGCCGCCGCCAGTCGGTCAGCCGGTCCGGCGGCCGGAAGGGGGACGCCGAGAAGTCGATCTTCGAGTTGGGCGTCTCCAGGTTCGCGCAGGGAGCCACCTGGCCGTGCTGGAACTGCAGCAGCACCTTCGTCAGCCCGGCGATGCCCGCCGCGCCCTCCAGGTGCCCGATGTTGGCCTTGACGGAGCCGACCAGCCGGTCCACGCCGTCCCCATCCCCGTTCCCGGCCTCGTTCCGGGGAGCGTGGGAGGTGAAGGCTCTGGTCAGGCTGGCGATCTCGATGGGGTCGCCGAGGGCGGTGCCGGTGCCGTGCGCCTCGACGTAGGAGATGGTCCGGGGGTCCAGCCCCGCCCGCCGGACCGCCTCGGAGACCAGGTCGGCCTGCGCGCTCGGATTGGGCACGGTGTATCCGGCGGTCTTGCCCCCGGCGTTGGCGAAGGCGCCCTTGATGACGCCGTAGATCCGGTCGCCGTCCGCCTCGGCGTCGGCCAGGGGCTTGAGCAGCACCGCCCCGACGCCCTCCCCCGGTACGAACCCGTCCGCCGCCTCGTCGAACACCTTGCAGGCGCCGTCGGCGGCGAGCATGTTCAGCGAGCAGAGCGCGACGAAGTGGGCGGGGTGCAGGATCAGGTTGACGCCGCCCGCGATGGCCTGCGCGCACTCGCCACGCCGCAGGCTCTCGCAGGCGAGCTGGAGGGCGGTCAGCGACGACGAGCAGGCCGAGTCGACGGCGAGGCTCGGCCCGCGCAGGTCGAAGAAGTACGACACCCGGTTGGCGATCGACCAGTACGCCGAGTGCGCCCCCGCGTACCTGCCGTCTGGCCAGCCCTCGGCCGCCGCCATGCGCCCGTAGGAGCCGTACATGGTGCCGACGAAGACGCCGGTGCTCGGCTGCCTGGTGTGCTCGCTCAGGTAGCCGGCGTCTTCGAGCAGGGTCCAGGCGGTCTCCAGGAACAGGCGTTCCTGCGGGTCGGTGATCTCGGCGTCGCGCGGCAGGATGCCGAAGAACGGCGCGTCGAACTGTTCCACGCCCTCGATGAAGCCGCCCCACTTGCTGTAGGTGCGCTGCTTGCGTCCGCGTTTGGGGTCGTACAGGGCGTCCAGGTCGAAGCGGTCCGCCTCGGTGATGCAGTTCGCGCCCTTCGCGAGGTTGCTCCAGAAGGCGTCCAGATCGGGGGAGGCCGGGTAGCGGCCGGTCATCGCGACCACGGCGATGTCGAGGGCCTGCGTGGCGGGCTCGCGTCGCGTCGCGGCCCGCGCCGGCTCCTCCCGCGCGGGCTGGTCTCCCAGGGCCGCGCGCAGGCGCTCGCCGTGCTCGCCCTCCAGGTACGCGGCCAGCTCCTCGATCGTCAGGTTCTCGAACAGGAGCGTGGACGGCAGCGGCCCGAGGTCCTGCTCGAACCGGTGGATGACGTTCTGGCTCACCAGCGAGTCGATGCCGAAGGTCTCGAACGTGGCGCGCTCGTCCAGGTCGGTCGTGCCGTACTTGAGCACCTCGGCGAACACCCGCTTGACGTAGTCGCGCGCGCCGGTGGCGGCGGTGGTGGGCGCCGTCTCGCCCACCAGGACGCACTGGTCGAGCTCCTCGACGGGCGTGCCGGGGATGCCGAGGGTGCGGGCGGGGGTGAGACCGGCCTCCCTGAACGCCCGCTGCCACTGGACCGCGCCGAGCAGCGGGCTGTGCGGCAGGCGCAGTTCCTCGTCCGTGAAGCGCCACCATCCCGGCGTCAGCCCGAACGTGAGGGTCAGGAAGTCGGCCGCCCTGGTCACCTCGTTGACCAGCAGCCGGCCGCCGGGACGCAGCAGCGCGGCGGCGTTGCGCAGCGTCCGGCCGACGTCGGCGGTGGCGTGCAGGACGTTCGTGGCCAGTACGACGTCGTAGGCCCCGGTCTCGAAGCCCTGCTCGGCCGGGTCGCGTTCCACGTCGAGGAGGGCGAGGACGAGGTCCGGGCGGCGTCCGGCGAACTCGCGCTCGCCGTGGCGCAGGAAACCGGCCGAGATGTCGGTGTAGGTGAACTCGACGTCCTGGCCTTCGAGGGCGTCCAGGACGAAACCGGTGCTGGCCCCCGTACCGGCCCCGATCTCCAGGACGCGGCGGGGGCCGCCGCGGGCGGCCTCCTCGGCGAGCAGGCGGTTGAAGTGGTCCGAGACCGCCTGCCCCTTGTAGACCTGCTCGACCAGGCTCATCGAGCCGCCGGGGAACAGCACCTCCATGGGGTCGCGCTCGCCCGCCAGCACGAAGGGCAGCGCCTCGACGCAGGCGGTCAGCAGCTTGACGTGCGGCTCCAGGTCGGGGAACCGGGCCAGCACCTCCTCCGGCGACGCCTCCCGCCCGGGCCGGTCCAGCAGGTCGAGGACGGCGGCACCCAGCCGCCGGCGGTCCTCGCGCACGTTCCCGACGGCCCTGACCCGGTCGGCCGACCGGCGCAGCAGCCCGCGGGCCAGCTCGTCCAGCTCGGCGAACGCCGCCCGCGCCCGCGCCAGCTCCCCTCCACCGCCGGTCCGGGAGTGCTCAGAAGTGAAGTCCGGGGTGCGGACGCCGATGTGGGCCAGGCCCTTCGCGTCCGCCTTGACGACGAGCGCCTGCCGCGCGCCCGACCTCAGGACGGACTCCAGCGCCGCCATACCCTCCCCGGGCTCGATCGAGCCGATGCCCAGCTCGGCGAACCGGCCGTCGTAGCCGCCTCCGGAGACCGCGCCGACGCTCCCCCAGTAGCCCCAGTTGATCACGCTCACGGGCCGGTCGCGCAGGCTCAGCGCGTAGGCGTCCTCGAACGTGCCCGCGGCCGCGTAGTTCGCCTGCCCGCCCACCTCGACGAACGAGGCCGCGGACGAGAAGTAGGCCAGGAAGTCGAGCGGCAGGCCCGCCAGCGCCTCCGCGAAGACGGCGGCACCGGCGACCTTGGGCGAGAGCACCTGGGTGAACGCGTCGTCGTCCATGTTGGCGAGCGTCATGTCGCGCAGCACCAGAGCGGCGTGGAAGGCGCCGTGGAGCTCGCCGAACCGCTCCCGCGCGGCCTCGACGGCCCCGGCGAACGCGGTCCGGTCGGCCACGTCGGCCCGCAGGTACACGGCCCGCCCGCCGAGCGACTCGATCTCGGCGAGCTGCTCGCGGATCTCCTGAGTGATCGCCCGCCGTCCGACCAGCGCCAGCCGTGCTCCCACGGTGGCGGCCAGATGCCTGCTCAAGGTGCGTCCGAGCCCGCCGGTCCCGCCCACGATCAGGTACGCCCCGCCGTCCCGGTACGGCCCGTCGCCCTCGGCGGGCAGGGGCAGGGGTTCCAGGGTGCGGACGTGGCGGTGGCCGTCGCGGAGGGCGACCAGCTCGTCGGCGCAGCTCTCGGCGCGTACCAGGCGGGCGAGGTCGGCGGGCGGCCATGGCCCGGTGCCGACGTCGATGGTGGCGACCGTCCAGTGCGGGTGCTCGGCGGCCAGAGCCCTGGTCAGGCCGATCACGCCGGCCGCGTGCGGGACGATCTCCTCGTCCCCGGCCCGCACGGCTCCGGCGACGACCACCTTCACCGTGGGCGTCCACCCGCCCCGGCCTCGCTCGGAGAGCCGCTTGACCAGGCGGAAGACGTCGTGGGTGGTGGGGTCGTCGGCGGGCGGGCCGTCCGGGCCGGTCAGGGCGAGGACGTACACCGTGTCGTACCGTCCCTCCGGCGGGGCGGGCGGGGCCAGCGGCGCCAGGCGGCCGTCCTCGTGCTCGTCCAGCAGGGCGCGGGCCAGCGGTTCGGCGGCCGGGGTGTGCAGGACGAGCGCCCGTCCGCCACCGGCCTCCGCGGAGGCGACGGCGGGTCGCGTCCTGTGCCAGACCGGGGCGAAGGTCATGCCCTCCGCCGACGGACGAGCCGGTCGGGCCGGTCGGGTCCGCAGGACGACCCCGCGGAACTCCGCCCTGACCTGCCCTTCGGCGTCGGCGAGGCGGACCGTGTAGCCGTCCCGGCCCTCGTCGGTGACGTGGGCGTAGGAGGGGCCGGTGATCGGGCCGTCCAGCTCGGCCGACTCCACGCTGAACGGCATCGCGGGCTCGCCGCCCTCGGGACGCAGCGCCGCGACGGTCTGGAGGGCGCCGTCCAGGAGCACCTCCCAGCGAGCGCCGTCGCGCAGCACGCCGAGCGCCTCGCCGTCGCCGACGCGGACCTCGCGCAGCACCCGGAACCCGGGCCCGTAGTGCAGCCCGGCACGGTCGAAGGCGCGGTAGAGGTCGTCGGCCGATCGACTGTCCGCGCAGCGCGCCCCGATCGCCGCGACGTCCAGCGGGCGCAGTGCGCCGTCGCCGGTCCGCAGGGTGCCGCGCGCGTGCCCGTCCAGCTCGAAGCCGCCGTCGTCGTGGACGACCACGTCCAGGGGACGGGCCTCGCGCACCTCGAACGGGCGCAGCCACCGTACCCGCTCGAACCGCACCGGACCGGACAGCCCGCCGCGCTCGGCGGCGATCGTCAGGAAGGCCACGCCGGGCAGCACGGGGGTGTCGCCGATCCGGTGGTCGGCGACCAGCAGGTCGTCGGGGCGGATCCGCGTGTCTCCGGTGGGCGGGGTCGGGTGGCCGTCGCGGCCCACCCAGTGGCGCCGGTCGTCCGCGAACGGGTGTCCGGGCAGCGGCACCCGCCGTCCGCCCGCCGTCAGGTCGTCCCAGTCGTCCCAGGAGAGGTCGTCGCCGCCGGTGTACCGCGCGGCGAGGCGTCCCGCCTCGCCGGATGCCGGGCGGGCGCCGTCGCGCAACTGGCCGCGCAGGTCCGCGAGATCCCCGGCGACGTACGCGCACCGGGCCCCCGCCAGGTGCGCCCGGCCCACGGCGAGCGTACGGGCGACGTCGCGCACGTCCAGCTCCGGGTGGGCGTCGAGGTGGCCGGCCAGGCCGGTGCGCAGCCGCGCCAAGGTGCTCTCGTCCGGGGCCGACAGGGGCACGACGACGTCCTCGCGCCCGCCGGCACGCGGTTCGCGGGAGGGCGCCTCGGCGACCACGACGTGGCAGTTCGTCCCGCTGAAGCCGAAGCTGCTCACGGCCGCCACCCGCTCGCGCGAGCCGCCGGCCGTCCAGGGCGACAGCTCGGTGACCACTTCGAGCGCGCCGTCCGCGAAGTCGATCTTCGGGTTGGCCCGGGTGAACCCCGGTGACGGCGGCAGCTGCCGGTGCCGCAACGCCAGCAGCGTCTTGAGCAGCCCGCCGATCCCGGCCGCCATGGTGGTGTGGCCCACGTTCGCCTTGAGCGACCCGATGCGGCACGGGCGCTCCCGGTCCGCGCCGAACACCTTCGCCAGTGCCTTGACCTCGATCGGGTCGCCCAGCTCCGTCCCGGTGCCGTGCGTCTCGACGTAGTCGACCGCGCCGGGGCCGATCCCGGCCCGCCGGTGCACCTCGGTGAGCAGTTCTGCCTGGGAGGAGGCGCTGGGGGCGGTGATGCCGTTGCTCGCGCCGTCGCCGTTGACGCCGCTGGCCCGGATGACGCCGTGGACGTGGTCGCCGTCCGCCAGCGCCCGGTCCAGGCGCTTCAGCACGACCACGCCGACGCCCTCGCCCAGCACGATGCCGTCGGCCGACTCGTCGAAGGGCGCGCACGTCCCGGTGGGCGAGAGCATCCCGGCCTTGCTGCACCAGATGTGCATCCTCGGGGTGTTCATCACCGCCACCCCACCCGCGATCGCCGCCTCGCACTCGCCGCGCCGGATGCTCTCGCAGGCCAGGTGCACGGCCACCAGCGAGGACGAGCACGCGGTGTCCACGGCCATGGTCGGCCCGCCGAAGTCCAGCAGGTACGCGATCCGCGCGGGCAGCACCGACGAGGCGTTGCCGAGGAAGGCGTGCCCGGTGTCGTCGCGGCCGGCCGCCGCGAGCAGGCTCGCGTAGTCGCCGGCGCCGCAGCCGACGAAGCAGCCCCACGGTCTGCGGCCGGACCTGCCCGCGTAACCGGCGTCCTCCAGGGCGTGCCACGCCTCCTGGAGGAACAGCCGCTGCTGCGGGTCCATCGTCTCGGCCTCCAGCGGCGAGATGTTGAAGAAGCCCGCGTCGAAGGCGTCGACATCGGTCAGCATGGCGGCCCATTTGCTGTACGTCCGGCCGGGCGCCATGCGGTCGGCGTCGTACACCCGCGAGACGTCGAACCGCTCGGGCGGGACCTCGCGGATGCTGCACCGGCCGTCCGCCAGGTTCCGCCAGAACGCCTGGAGGTCGGGCGCGTCGGGGTAGCGTCCGGCCATGCCGATGACGGCGATGTCCTCCTCGCGGGCGGCGGGCTTCTCGGGCTTCCCGGTGGGCCGCACCGCCTCCAGGGTGATCGTGCCGGTGCGCTCGGGGGGCTCCTCCGCCACGGGTTCCGGCTTCGCGCGGTCGCCGTCGAGCGAGGGCAGCCGGACCCGTCCCGCCTGGTCCGGGGTGGGTTGCTCGGGGACCAGGGGGCGCTCCTGCGGGGTCTCCTGTTCGGGGGCCGGACGCGGTGGGGGCACGGTGAGGCGGTCGGCGGCCACGGCGTCCCGGACGGCCTCCACCAGCGCGGGGACGGTCGGATGGTCGTAGACGGCGACGGAGTCCAGGTCCAGCCCGAAGCTGCGGTTCAGGTCCCGGACGATCTCCACGGCCCCGATCGAGTCCAGCCCCATCTCGCTGAAGCTCAGCGAGTCGTCCACCTCGTGGGCCTGGAGGTAGAGGTGGCTCATGAGGGTGCCCTCGATGACCCGCCGCACCTCCCCCGGCTCGGGGCCGCCCTCGGGGGCCGCCGGGTCGGCAGGCGTGGCCGGGTCGGAGGGCGTGGCCGGGTCGGAGGGCGTGGCCGGGGTGACGGCTGCGGCCTTGGGGGGCGCCGGGGTGACGGCTGCGGCCTTGGGGGGCGCTGGTTCGGCGGGGGTGGTCGGTTCGGTGGGTGCGGCCTCGGGGGTGGCGGCCGTCGGAGAGGTGCCCTTGAAGGTGTCCACCTTGGCGAAGTAGTCGTCGACCCGGGCCAGCGACTCCTGCCCGAGCACGCGCTCGTGCATCCCCGACTCCCCCGCGATGACGCCGGGCAGCCGGTCGAGCACCCGTCCGGCCAGCTCGGACTTGAGCGCCCGCAGGGCGGGCAGCGGCAGCGCGGCGATCGAGCGGGCGTGCCTGAGCGCCGCCTTCAGCACGGCGGCCTGCGGCAGGACGGTCACCCCCGCCCCCCGCCGGGCCAGCTCCTCACCCGTGACGGAACGGCCGGTGTAGAGCATCTCGTGCGCCGCCGACCGGCCGAGCCGCTCTTCGAGGATGTACGTCGCGCCCATCCCCGGCGTGAAGCCGAACTTCATGAAGTTGGCGCTGTAGACCCCTTCGGCCGCCATGACGACGAGGTCGGCGAACAGCCCGAAGGCCAGCCCGCCGCCCGACGCGTGCCCCTGGACGGCGGCGATGACCGGCCGGTCGCACCGCAGCAGGCCCTCGTACAGGAAGGGCACGTCCGTGAAGCGACCCTGGCCGCCGGCGAGCGTGCGCAGCGCCTCCGGGGTGGCGCCCATGCTGAAGACGTTGCCGCTGCCGGTGAGCACGACCGCCTTGACGTCCTCGCGCCGGGCGATCTCGGCGAACGCGGCCTGGAGGTCGTCGATGAGCTCCCGGGTGAACATGGACGCCCCGGACCCCATCACCACCAGCGCCACCCCTTCGGGCAGCACCTCGAACCGCACCCCTTCGCCGTCCGGCACGAGCTCCACGGCCTCCTCCTCCGGCATGTCCACGGCGAGCGGCCCGACGGGCGTGATGGCGGGCGTGTCCGGCGAGGGCGAGGTGGCGGGCGCTTCCACAGCGGGTGTGGCGCCCAGGGGCGCGGCAGGCGTGGTGGAGCGTTGCCAGCGGCCGAGCCAGCAGCTCTCCTCCTGGAACGGGTAGACCGGCGCAGGCATCAGCCGCCCGCCGTCGTGGCACTCGCGCCACGGCACCTCGGCTCCCGAGGCCCAGGCCGCCGCCACCTCCTCCAGCCGTCCGGCCCGGAACAGCCGGACGCAGTCGTCCGCCGACGGCGTCCCGTCCCCGCCGCCGGTCGAGGAGCCGGTCGAGGAGCCGGTGAAGGAGCCTGGGCCGGGGGTCTCGCCTCGCGCGTACGCCTCCAGCCCGGCCCGCAGCCCGGCCAGGTCGTCCACGACGAGCGCCAGCCGCTCCGCCATGCCGGTACGTCCGACCTGCGAGGTGTAGGCGAGGTCGGCCAGGTCCGTTCCGGGGTCGGCCAGGTCGGCGACGGTGTCGTCCAGCGAGAGCCCGCGCCCGAGCTGGATCAGCGCGGCCGGGTCGAGGCCGAGGTCGCCCAGCGAGTCGGCCGGGTCGAGCTGGTCGGCGGGGATGCCGAGCAGCGCGGCCACCCGTTCCGCGCCGCCCGGGGACCGTCCCTCCGACGGGAACCCCGGAGAATCGGCCTCCGCCAGGAAGCCGGTCCAGGCGCGGGCGTAGTCGCGCAGCGCCTCCGGCGTACGGGCGGAGAGCACGAACAGGCAGGGCCCGCCCGCGCCCGGCCCGGGGGCGGGCTCCGGGGCCTCCTCGACCAGGACGTGCGCGTTCGTGCCGCCCGCGCCGAACGCGCTGACCCCGGCCCGCCGGGGCGTGCCGGCAGCGCGGGGCCAGGGTTCCAGCGCGCGCTGCACGTGGAAGGGCGTGGCGTCGAAGTCGATCTTCGGGTTCAGCTCCTCCGCGTGCAGGGACGGCACCAGCCGCCCGTGCCGGAGCTGGAGCAGCACCTTGGTGAGCCCGGCGATCCCGGCGGCGCCCTCCAGGTGGCCGATGTTGGACTTGACCGAGCCGATCGCGCAGTCCGCGTCCTGCGGCAGGGCCTGGCGCATGCCCTCGACCTCGATCGGGTCGCCGAGCGAGGTGCCGGTGCCGTGCGCCTCGATGTAGCCGATGCTCGCCGGATCCCAGCCGGACCTGCGGATCGCCGTGCCGATGAGCGCGGCCTGCGAGCGCGGGCTCGGGACCGTGGCCCCGCTCGTCCTGCCGGTGTGGTTGACGGCGGTGGCGGCGATGACGCCGTAGATGTGGTCGCCGTCCGCCCTGGCCCGCGAGAGCGGCCTGAGCAGGACGGCCCCGACGCCCTCGCCGGGGACGTACCCGCTGCCGCCCGCGCCGAAGGCGCGGCACCGGCCGTCCTCCGACAGCCAGCGTCCCTGGGCGAGCTGCAGGTACTTCTGCGGATGGACGGTCGCGTTCACGCCGCCGGCCAGGGCGAGGTCGCACTCGCCGCGCCGCAGGCTCTCGACGGCCAGGTGCACGGCGGTCAGCGAGGAGGAGCAGGCGGTGTCCAGCGCGATGCTCGGGCCGTGGAGGTCGAGGGTGTAGGAGACGCGGTTGGCGATGGAGGCGTGCATGGCCGTGGGGGCGACGCCGCCCTCCCCGCCCTCGACGAGCTGGTAGTGGTTCCACATGACGCCCGCGAACACGCCGACGCTGTGCGCCGACAGCGACTCCGGCGGGTGGCCGGCGTCCTCCAGGGCGTGCCAGCAGGTCTGGAGGAACAGCCGTTCCTGCGGGTCCATGCGTTCGGCGTCGCGGCGGGAGATGCCGAAGAAGGCGGGGTCGAAGCGGTCGACGCCGTCGAGGAAGCCGCCCCATTTGCCGTACGTCCTGCCCCGGGCGCCCTTCTCGGGGTCGTAGATCTCGTCGTGGTTCCAGCGGCCGTCCGGGATCTCCTCGATGCAGTCGCGTCCCTCGGCCAGGTTGCGCCAGAAGGTGCGCAGGTCGGGGGCCTGGGGGTAGCGCCCGGCCAGCCCGACCACCGCGATGGGCTCCTCGACGCGTGCTTCCCGCTCCTCGGTGTACGCCACGGAAGACGCAGGCCGGGGGGCCGGTCGCGGTGGCGCGGCGGGCAGCAGGTCCGGGATGCGGCCGGGGTCGCCGTGCAGCACCGTCAGGACGTCCCCGGTCCCGCTCAGGGCGCGGTCGAGCACGTCGAGGGCGGCCTCGGTGGGCAGCGGGACCATCCCGGTGGCCGTACGGGAGCGCTCGACCGTCTCCGGCCCGACCCGCATCCCGCCCTCGGCCCAGTACGGCCACGCGACCGCCAGGGTCCGGCCCGGCCGGTCCCCCCGGGCCGCCCGCCGGCGCGCGAACTCCTCCAGGTACGCGTTGGCGAACGCGTAGTCGGCCTGCCCCGGGTTGGCCAGGGACGCCGACACCGACGAGAACACCACGAAACAGTCCAGGTCGTCGTCCTTGGTGGCGGCGTCCAGGTGGCGGGCGCTGAGGGCCTTGGCCGCCACCACGGCCTCGATGTCGGCGGCCCGCTTGCCCGGGTAGAGCCCGTCGCGGTTGACCCCCGCGCAGTGGAAGACGCCGTCGATGCGGCCGTGGCGCTCCCGGACCGTGGCGAGGGCGCGTTCGACCTGGTCCGGGTCGGTCAGGTCGGCGGAGATCTCCGCGTTCCTGCTGACGGGCACGGCCCTGGCCTGGTGGCGGCGTTCCAGGTGCTCGGCGAGGACGCGGCCGATCCCACCCGTCCCGCCGGCGATCACGTACACGCCGCCCTTCCTGACCGGGACGGCTCCGCCGCCCTCGGAGGGCTCGGCCGGGAGCCAGCGGCGCACCAGGCGTTCGCCCCGCCGGTAGCGGATCTCGGGCTCGGCGGAGGCGTCCCGCAGCGGGTCGGCCTGGGCTGAGGTGGGGGCGGCGGCGGTGTCCAGGCGGATGCTGCGGCAGCGGATCAGCGGGGTCTCGGCGGTGATCGTCCGGGCCAGCGCGCCGACGGCCTCGTGGGCGGGGTCGTCGCCGGTGTGCGCGTACGTGAGGGTGACCGGCCGCTCCGGCTTCGCGTCGAGGACGGCCTTCGCGGTCTCCCAGACGGCCAGGCACGGGTCGGCGGGCTCTCCGGGCGTGGCCCGGATGAGGAGGTGCCGGGAGCCGTCGTACCGGGCGCCGGGGGTGATCTCGCGGTACTCGCCGGGGTCGTCGCCGTCCTGCGGCAGCGGCACCCAGACGTCGCGGAAGCACAACGTCTCGCCCGGCCCCGACGCCGGCTCCGGCGATGGCTCCGGCTGTTCCAGGGTGAGGTCGTAGGCGGAGGAGAGGTGGGCGGCGAGGCTGTCGATGTCGCCGTACTCGAAGAGCAGCGTCGGGTAGAGCCGCCGCCCGACGATCTTCTCCAGCCGCTCGCCGATGTCCACGAGCGTGACGGAGTCCAGGCCGAGGTCGTAGAAGCCGGTGCCGGTGGGCACGTTGCCGGGCGAGCGGCCGAGCGGCCCGGCCACGAGCTCGCGCAGGCGTCCGACCAGGTCGCCGGAGCCGTTGCGGCCGGTGGCGGGCGGCTCCGGACGTCCGGGGTCGCCGAGCAGCCGCTCGATCAGCCGGGGCGACCTGATGCGCTTGCACGACAGCCCGCCGAACCCGGCGACGAAGTGTCCCCGCTCGTCATAGAGGCCGAAGTCGTTGGTGATCACGTCGCCGGACGGCGCGATGGTCTCCGGACTCGGCGCGTACACGTGGAAGGCCGCGTCGAGCCGCCGGGGCGCGCGGAACTCGGCGATGTAGACGGGGATGAACGGCTCCTGCCCCGACGCCTGGGTCTGGCCCAGCCCGGCGAGCGTGGCCGCGTCCAGGCGGGCGGGGTGCAGGTGGAAGCCTTCGTGGCCGGGGGCGGGCGACTCCTGCCGCAGCTCGGCGAGCAGGTAGCCGTCGCCGTGGTGCAGCCGGCCGGTGCACTTCATGGGCTCGCCGTGGCTGATGTCCTCGGCCCTGGCGCGGGCGTACAGGTCCTCCATGTCGCCCTGCCGCCGCGCGCCCCGGCGGAGGGCGTCCAGGTCGATCGGGGCGGGCGCGGGGGTGCTCGGCGTGCCCACCTTGCCGGTGAGGTTGCGCCGCCAGTCGGACAGCGGCTGCCCGTCCCTGCTCCAGCGGCTCTCCGCCCGCACGTCCTCGCCCTCGACGGTGACGCGGATCTCGCGGTCGGCCTCCGGCTTGGTGACGATCGCCTCGGTGAACAGCACCTCGCGCAGGACGATCTCACCGGGGTCGCGCCCGGTCGCCATCAGCGTGCGGAACACGAGATCGAGGAACGTCACCCCGGGCATCACGGAGACGTCGTGCACCCGGTGGTTCCGCATGATGAAGTCGGTGTGCTTCAGCGTGGTGTGACACTCGATCGCGGGCATGGAGTCAGCGCCTCCCCGTGGTGATGTTCAGGTCGAGCAGCGAGCTGGCGTCGTCCGGCGGGCCGGGATCGGGCCTCCGGCCAGGGGCGGGGCTTGGGGCGGGGTCGGGGCTCCGGCCGGAAGCGCTGGGCGGGGCGGGGTCGCGCTCCAGCCACAGCCGCCTGCGGCGGAAGACCGGCGCGGGGGCGGGCTCGCGTACCGGCCCCGCGCGCAGCCGCGGGTCCGGCTCGCTCAGCACGAGGTGCGCGTTGGTGCCGCCGAGCCCGAACGAGCTGACGCCGGCGACCCTCGGCGAGGGCCAGTCCCGCGGCTCGGTGACGGGCTCGAAGGGCGAGGCGGCGAAGTCGAACCGCGGGTTGGGCCGCTCGCAGGACAACGTCGGCGGGATCCGTCCGTGCTCGACGGCCAGCGCCGCCTTGATCAGCCCGGCGATCCCGGCCGCGCTGAGCGTGTGCCCGATGTTGGTCTTCACACTGCCGATCGCACACGTGCCCGGATCGCCGCCCTCGTGGAAGACGCGGGTCAGGGCTCGCAGCTCTATGGGGTCGCCGATGAGGGTGCCGGTGCCGTGCGCCTCGATCAGGCCGATCTCCCTCGGCCTGCGGCCGGCCGCCGCCAGGGCCCGGCGGACCACGTCGGCCTGGGCCTCGGGGTTGGGCGTGGTGACGCCCATGGTGCGGCCGTCGTTGTTGACGGCGACCGCCTCGATGACCGCGTGCACCCGGTCGCCGTCGGCCAGCGCCGCGCTCAGCGGCTTGAGCAGGACGACCCCGCAGCCCTCCCCCGGCACGAACCCGTCGGCACGCTCGTCGAACGTGTGGCACAGCCCGGTGGGCGACAGCGCCTTGGCCGCGCTGAGCTGGAGGTAGTCGTTCTCGTCCAGGAGCACTTCCACCCCGCCCGCGAGGGCGACCTCGGCCTCCCCGTCGAGCAGGCTCTGCGCGGCGAGCTGCACGCCGACCAGGGAGGAGGAGCACGCGCTGTCCACGACGAGGTTGGGGCCGCGCAGGTCGAAGTGGTGGGCGACCCTGGCCGCGATGAAGTTCTGGTCGGAGGCCAGCCCGCCCGGCCGGATGCCGACCCGGCGCCCGTAGTCGGACATCCGGGCTCCCGCGAACACGCCGGCCCGGCGTCCGCGCAGCTCGGCGGGGTCGTAGCCGGCGTCGGCGAGGCAGGTTGCGCAGCACTCCAGGAACATGCGGATGGCCGGGTCGAGGGCGCGGGCCTCGTCCTCGCCCAGGCCGAAGTAGTCGTTGTCGAAGTCCTCGATGCCGTCGACGAAGCCGCCCCACTTGCTGATGCTGCGGCCGAGGGCGGGCTCGGGCGCGTACAGCTCGCGGTGGTCCCAGCGGGAGGCGGGAACCTCGCGCACGTCGCACCGGCCCTCGGTGAGGTTCCGCCAGAACGCGGCCACGTCGGGGGCGCCGGGGAACCGGCAGGCCATGCCGATGATCGCGATCCTGCGATCCTCGGAGCCTGCCGGTCGGACGGGCTCCAGAGCAGGGGCAGCGGCCGGGGCAGTGGTCGGGGCAGCGTCCGGCGCGGTCTCCCGGGGCTCGTGCGGGACGGTCTTCTCCGGGACGCCCAGGCGGTCGCGGAGCTGTTCCAGCGTCGGGTGGTCCAGCAGCAGCGACGGTTCCAGGCTCTCCCCGAGCCGCTCCTCGATGCGCTGCACCAGCTCGGCCAGCATCACCGACTCGACGCCGAGGTCCCCGAACTCCGCCGTCGGGTCCAGCGCGTCCACGGGGATGCCGATCGTCTCGGAGAACAGCTCGGCCAGCCAGTCAGGCTCCCCGGCCGGCGCGGGTTCGGGGACGGGACGGCGGTCGGGCCGTTCCGGCAGCCTGATCAGCGCCGGGACGTCCACCGAAACGCCGGACGGCGGGCACGGCAGCACGGTCGCGCCGCGCGGCAACCCGATCACCCGGTCCAGCACCCGCAGCCCCTCCCGGTCGCCGAGGGACGCGAGACCGACGGCCTCGCCGACGTTCGGCTTCCCGCGCGCCCCGCCGGACTCCCGCCATTGCGGCCAGTCGACCGACCGGAACTCGGCCCGGCCGGACCGCCGCCTGACCCCGGCGCAGAGGTCGAGGAAGGCGTTGGCGGCCGCGTAATCGGCCACCCCGGCGGCCAGCGCCGGCACGGCGGCGCAGACGGAGGAGAAGGTGACGAAGAAGGCCGGACGGTCCCCGGCGCACGCCTCGTCCAGCGCCTCCAGGAGGTCGGCCTTGGGTGCGAGCACGGCCCGCAGGTCGTCGTCGGACTTGTGGGCCAGCGACGGGCGGCCCTGGCTGGAGCGTCCCGCGCAGTGGACGACGCCGCCGATCGGGCCCAGCTCGCGCCGTACGCCGTCCAGGAAGGCGGCCACCCCGGACGGCGGCCCGGTGTGCACGACCACCCGCGCGCCCATGTCTTCCAGGCCGAGGACGGTGGCGACGGCCTCCTCGCCGGAGCCGTCCCACTGGTCGCGCGGCGGCAGCGGCCGGACACCGAGCAGGGCGAGCCGGCGCGCGCCGCGTCCGGCCAGGTGGCGGGCCACCAGCGCGCCCAGCCCCCTGGTGCCGCCGCTCACGACGTAGACGGACTCGGGATCGAGGTCCGGCTCCACGTAGGGCGCGGACAACTCCCGCAGATCTGGACGGAACCGCCCGCCGTCGCGGTAGCAGACCTCCCCGTACGGCTCGGCGGACGCCCACTCGGCGCGGATCTGCGCGGCCGAGGGCCGGTCGCTGTCCAGCACGGTGGCCGTGACCGACGGGTACTCGGCGGCCAGCATCCGCACGAACCCCGCCATCCGCGCCCCCGCCAGGCTCGGCGGCGCGCCGTCGAGGTCCAGCAGGCCGCTGGTGACGTGCAGGATCCTCAGCGGGCGGCGCCGGGCCAGGGCGTCCCGCAGGACGGCGAGCCGTCGCAGCTCGTCACGCGGGTCCGCCTCGCCCAGGTCGCACAGGTCGATCCAGCCGGTGAACTCCTCCGGGACGGGGTCGCCCGCGCGTACGGGCACGACCTGGTCGCCGAGCGAGCGCGCCAGCTCCTCGGAGTCGTCGCCGTACAGGCACACCACGGTCCCGCCGTCCAGGGTTCCCGGGTCGCGGGCGGGCCGCTCGGACGCCGCCCACGTCCGCTCGAAGAGCGGCGTCTCGGACACGGCCGATTCCGGCACCCCGGACGCCGGCACCCCGGACGCCGGCTCCTCTGACGCCGGCTCGCCGGACGCCGCCGGTTCGAAGGGCCAGCACCGCATCCGGTCGAACGGGTACGACGGCAACCCCACCAGCCGCGCGCCCGGAGGCGGCGTCCAGTCCACGTGACCGCCCTCCACCCAGTACCGCCCCACTTCCAGCAGCTCACCGGGCGTGCCGGGCTTCCCGGACGACGGGTCGCCGGGCTTGCCGGATGGCGGGGTGCCTGGGCGGGTCCGGCCGCGGAGCACGTCGGCGGGCTCCGACCGGGCGAACCGCTCCAGCCGTCCGCACAGCTCCCCCACGTCCGGGACGACCAGCGCGAGCCGTTCGCGCAGCGGCTCCCGTCCGGTCTGGAGGGTGTGGGCGACGTCGGCGAGGCTCTCGGGCGTCGCGCGCAGGTGCCCGGCCAGCCGGCCGGCCATGGCGCGCAGCCGCCTCTCGTCGTGGGCCGACAGCACGATCAGCTGCGGCCCGGGGTCGGACGTGCCGGATTCGGCGGGCGGGGGCTCCTCGACCACGGCGTGCGCGATCGTCCCTCCGGCGCCGAACGAGCTGATGCCCGCCCGCCGGGGCGCGCCGCCGGGCCCCTCGGGCCAGTCGGCCGCCTCGCGCTGCACGCGGAAGGGGATCTCGTCCCAGGCGATGTCCGGGTTGAGGTCGTCGGCGTGCAGGGAGGGGACGAGCCGCCGGTGCCGGAGCTGAAGAACGATCTTGGTGAGCCCGGCGATGCCGGCGCCCGACTCGACGTGCCCGAGGTTGGACTTGACCGAACCGATCGGGATGCTGCCCGGGGCCGCGCCCGTCCGTCCGAACACCCGCATGAGGGCGTTGATCTCGATGGGGTCGCCGAGCGCGGTGCCCGCGCCGTGGCATTCCAGGTAGCCGATGCCGTCGGGGTCCACGCCCGCGTCGGCGAGCGCGCGGGCGACGAGCTCGCCCTCCTCGACCGGGCTCGGCACCACCCAGCCGTTCGTACGGCCCGAGTGCACGACGGCGGTGCCCCTGATCACGGCGTGGATCCGGTCGCCGTCCGCCTTCGCCCTCGCCAGCGGCTTGAGCAGGACGACCCCCGCACCCTCGGCGGGCACGAAGCCGTCGCCGCCCGCGCCGAAACTGTGGCAGCGCCGGTCCCCGGCGGTGAGCCGCATGCGGGCGTGCTGGACGAACTTGTTCGGGTGCAGGTTGAGGTTGACGCCGCCGGCGATCGCCAACTGGCACTCCCCCTGGCGCAGCGACCGTACGGCGAGATGCAGCGCGGCCAGCGACGACGAGCACATCGTGTCGACCGACATGCTGGGCCCCTTGAGGTCCAGGTGGTAGGAGACGCGGTTGGCCACGCCGCCGAGGGTCGCGCCGGTGTCCTGGGACGTGCCGCGCAGGCTCTGCTCGACGCCGAAGAAGGGGTACTCGTTGTACATCACGCCCGCGTAGACGGCGACGTCGGAGCCATGCTGGTCGCGCAGGCGGGTGCGGGGGTAGCCGGCGTCCTCCAGGGCCTCCCAGGCGACCTCCAGGAAGACGCGCTCCTGGGGGTCCATGAGGGCCGCGTCGCGCGGGGTGATGCCGAACAGCAGCGGGTCGAAGTCGGTGACGCCGTCGAGGAAGCCGCCCCACATGAGATCCACGGGCCAGCCGTCACGGGTCCGGTCGCCGGGGACGCGGGAGAGCGAGTGCCGTCCGGCGGCCAGGTTCTCCCAGAACGCGGCCAGGTCGGGGGCGTCGGGGTAGCGTCCGGCGATCCCGATCACGGCGATCGCGCCCGCGTCGTCGGGATCGTCGGCTTTGTCGGGCCGGTCGGGCCGGTCGGGCTGGTCGGGCTGGTCGGGCTGGTCGGGCTGGTCGGGCTGGTCGGGCTGATCGGGGCGGTCGGGCTGGTCGGGGCGGGGCGTCGGCGGGGCCGGGGCTCTGGCGGCCAGTGCGGCGGCGACCCCGGCCAGGTCCTTGTGCTCGAAGAAGAGGGTCCGCGACCGCTCCCCCAGGTCCCGTTCCAGCCGCGCGTTGAGCTCGACGATCTGGTACGACGTCAGCCCGTACTGCTCCAATGGCACCCGCACCCCGAGCCGGTCGGCGTCGATGCCCGAGACCTCGGCGTAGACGCCCTTGAGGTACTCCTCCATGTCCCCCGTGGCGGCCCGCGGCGCGTCCGGCTCCGTCCGCTCGATCCAGTACGGCTCGGCCTCGAACGGGTAGGACGGCAGCGCCACCCGTCCGGGCGGCTCCGGCCAGAACCGTTCCCAGTCCACGTCCTGCCCGGTCACCCAGGCGGCGGCGGCCTCGGCCTCCGTACCCGCCGAACCGGCGCCTCCGCCGACGCGACCGGCGAGCACGGACGGATGCGCCCGGCCCGCCGCGAACGCCTCCAGCCCCTCCCTCAGCCCGGCCGCGTCACGGCAGACCACGGCGAGCCGGTGCGCGAGGGCGGAACGTCCGGTCTGGGTGGTGTAGGCGATCCGGCGCACGTCCTGCTCCCCGGCCCCGGCGGCCAGGCGGCGGGCGGCGGTCACGAGCTGCTCCGGCGTCGCGGCCGAGACCAGGACGGCGTGCTCGCGGCCGTCGTCGGCCGCGCTCCCCCCGGTCTCCTCGGGCAGGGGCGCGCGGACGACGGCGTGGGCGTGCGTGCCGGTCGCCCCGAAGGCGTTGATCAGCGCCCGCCGCTCACCGGTCCAGGGCCGGGCCTGCTCGGGCACGCTGACCGCGTCGGTGGGCGGCTCGGCGACGAGGGTGGGCGCCAGCCGTCCGTGCCGGAGCTGCAGCAGCACCTTGGCGAGCTGGGAGGCGCCGGACGCGGCTTCGAGGTGGCCGATGTTCGGCTTGAGCGTGCCCGCCTCGACGGGCTCGGGCCGTCCGCCGAAGACCTCGGCCAGCGCCTCCGCCTCGGCCGCGTCGGCCAGGACGGCCCCGGCCGCGGCGCACTCGACGTAGGAGACGTCGCCGGGCCCGGCGCCGGCCCGCTCCAGGGCGCCGCGCATGGACGCCGCCATGGCCTCGGCGCTCGGCGCGGTGAACCGCCCGGTACGCCCGGTGTGCGCGACCCAGGTGGCCTCGACCACGCCGTGGACGGCGTCCCCCGCCCGGACGGCGTCCGCGACGGGCCGCAGCAGGAAGGAGCCGACGCCCTCGCCCACCGTCCAGCCGGGCCGGTCGGCGTCGAAGGCGGCGGCGCCGGCCTCCTCGGCCAGCAGGCCCAGCCCGGCCAGCAGCGCGGCGTGGTAGGGGTCGGCGAGCAGGTTGACGCCCGCGACCACGGCCGCGTCGCAGTCGCCCGCACGGATGGCCTGGGCGGCCAGGTGCAGCGCGGTCAGCGTGGACGAGCACGACGTGTCCACGGCGATGCTCGGCCCGGTGAACCCGAAGAAGTACGAGACCCGGTTCACCATGTCGGACGCGGTCGCCGACACCACGGCCGGGCCGCCCGCCTGCCAGGCGGCGGCGCCCGCGTGCTGGTAGTCGTGCCACATCGAGCCGACGAAGACGCCCACCCTGGGGGCGGTCCGGCGCAGGGAGTCCGGAGTGTGCCCGGCGTGCTCCAGGCACTCCCACACGCTGTGCAGCAGGAGCCGGAGCTGCGGGTCGAGCGTCGCGGCCTCCTTCGGCGAGATGTGGAAGAGCAGGCTGTCGAAACGGTCGATGTGCTCCAGGTAGCCGCCGGGACGCTCGCCCCTGGGGTCGGGGCGCAGGCTGCGGGCGCCGGTGCTGAGGTTGTGCCAGAAGCCGTCCAGGTCGTCGGCGCCGGGGAAACGTCCGGCCATGCCGATCACGGCGAGACCGGCCGCCGGCTCCGCCCGCCGCGCGGGCTCGGGGCGAGGGGCCGCCGGCTCGGGGTGCACCGCTGCCGGTTCCGTCGCCGGGGTGGCGAAGACGGGGGTGGCGTCGCCGGTCGCGTGCTCGGCCGGGCCGCCCAGGAACGCCTGGAGGAAACGGTGGCCGTCGTCGAGGTCGAACTGGTCGCGGACGCGGTCGAAGGCGACCTCGCCGATGGGGCAGAGCCCGATGCCGCAGGCCGCCTGGCCGGTCATCAGGAGCTGGCCGAGGTAGCCCGCCTCCAGGGTCAGGTAGCGCAGGCTCTGCTCGCCGTACAGGGGTTCGATGCCCTTGGCCTGGCCGATGAGGTAGAGGCTGAAGCCGGCGCGGTCGTACAGGTCGCGGTTGTAGACGAAGTGGACCGTACGGTCGAGCTCGGGGTGGGCGTTCACCAGGTGGAGGGCGTGCTCGCTCGGGTTGTAGTAGTAGATGCCCTCGGGGACGCCGTCGATCGCGCCCCTGGTGACGTGCAGGTACGCCTGCACGGCGTAGGTGTCCCCGGCCGACGGGTACAGGTGGCGCTCGCGGTCGCCGAGCCGCCGTTCGCGCAGCAGGCCGAGCAGCCGGCACAACGACCGGTACGGCAGTGAGCCGGGCTCGAAGTCGCGCACGCTGGCCCGCCAGGCGAAGTGCTCGTCGGGCACGTCGAGGCGGTCCAGGCGGATGAGGCTGGCGTCCGGCTCCAGCGGGCGCAGATTCCACCGGGCCGCCTTGAACGCCTCCCGGTCCTCGGGCGAGAAGAAGTCCACCTCCCCCGGCCCGCCCGCCTCGGCCTCCACCTCGGCCTCCGCCGGCGCGGGCTTCTGCGAGGGGCGTTCCCTGGCGGGAGGAGCGGCGGGCGGGTCGGCGGGCGGGTCGGCGGGCGGGTCGGCGGGTGGGTCGGCGGGTGGGTCGGCGGGTGGGTCGGCGGGGCCGCCCACGACGGCGGCGATGCCGTTGACGGTCGGGTTCTCCAGCAGCAGCGCCACCGGCACCCGCCTGCCGTACCGCTTCCGCAGCGCCTTGGAGACCTGGACCATGGTGAAGGAGGTGACGCCCTGGTCCCAGAGATCCTGGCCGGGGTCCACCTCCTCGACCCCGATCAGCTCGGCGAACAGCTCGGCGATCTCCGTAACGGCCCGCCCCGCGACCTCGGGCTCAGGCTGGGGTTGGGGTTGGGGGTGGGGCTCCGGTTCGGGCTCGGGCTGGGGCTGGGAGTGGGGGCGGGGTTCCGGGGCGGGCTCGCGCTGGGGCTCCGGGGCGGGCTGGGGCTGGGGCTCCGGGGCGGGCTGGGGCTGGGGCGCCGGCTCCGGGTCGGGCTGGGGCTGGGGCGCCGGCTCCGGGTCGGGATCCGGGGTGCGTTCGGTGAGGGGCCACGGGAGGGCGTCCCGGTCCAGCTTGCCGTTGGACGTGGCCGGGAACGTGCGCACGAACGCCACGTGGTTGGGCACCATGTACGCCGGCAGCGTCCCGGCCGCGTGCGCCCGCAGCTCACCGACGTCCGGCTGCGCACCCTCGGCCATCACGTACGCGACCAGCTTCCGCTCCCCCGAGCGGTCGTCGCGGGCCAGGACGACGACGTCCCGCACCGCCGGGTGCTGCCGCAGCCGGTGCTCGATCTCGCCCAGCTCCACCCGGAACCCGCGGATCTTCACCTGGTTGTCGGCCCGCCCGAGGAACGTGATGTTCCCGTCGGGCAGCAGCGCCGCCCGGTCGCCGGTCCGGTACATGCGCCCGCCCGCGAACGGGTCCGGCACGAACCGGTCGGCGGTCAGCTCGGGCTGGTTGCGGTAGCCGAGGCTCAGGCACCTGCCGCCGATGAACAGGTCGCCCTCCTCCCCTTCGGGGCAGGGCCGCCGGTCCTCGTCGAGGATGTAGTAGAGCGCGTCGTCGATCGGCCGGCCGTACGGGATGCTCCGCCACGACGGGTCGATCTCCCCCACCTCGAACCAGTTCGACCAGACGGTGGCCTCGGTGGCGCCGCCCAGGCTGACCACCCGCGCCCGCGGGAAGGTCGCGCGCACGGCGTCCGGCAGCGGCAGCGGCGTGTAGTCGCCGCTGAGGAAGACCAGCCGCAGGTCGCCGGTGCCCTCGCCGCCCTGCCGCTCGGCCAGCAGCGGGGCGAGCTGGTTGAGCGTCGTGGGCGCGGAGTTCCAGAACGTGACCGGCTCGTCGATGAGGACGTCCAGCAGCAGTTCGGGGTCGCGCTGCTGGCCCTCGTCGGCGATGTAGAGCGAGGCGCCCCGGCCGAGCAGGCCGAAGATGTCGAACACCGACAGGTCGAAGCCGAGCGAGGTGACGCAGAGCCCGACGTCGGAGGCGTCGAAGTCGAAGGTGCGGTAGCACCAGTCGAGCAGGTTGAGCAGCGGCCGGTGGCTGACCTCGACGCCCTTGGGCTTGCCGGTGCTGCCCGAGGTGAAGATCACGTACGCGAGGTCGTCCACGGCGCCTACGAGGGGCGGGTCGCCGCGGTCGTCCCCGCCGGCGTCCAGCTCGACGGCGCGCACGTCCTCGGGCACGGCCCAGCCGGACGTCTCCGCGCAGGTCAGCACGATCCCGGCGGCGGCGTCGTCCAGCATGACCGCCGCCCGCTCGTCCGGCAGGGACGGCTCCACGGGCAGGTAGGCGCCGCCCGCCTTGAGAATCCCGAGGACGGCGGCCACCATGTCCGGCCCGCGGCACAGGCGCACGCCGACCACCGTCCCCGGCCCCACGCCCAGCTCCTTCAGCCGCCAGGCGGCGGCGTTGGCCCGCCGGTTCAGCTCCCCGTACGTCATGGTCCCGCCGGCGTGCCGCAGCGCGACCGCGTCGGGCCGGGCGGCGGCCTGCCGCTCGAACAGCCGGTGGACGGGACGCAGCCGGTCCTCGAAGGCCGCGAACAGCTCGGCCAGGTCGGGGAACTCCGGCTCCAGGGCGTCCCAGTGGTAGTGCAGCCGGTCGCCCTCCCTGATGACGATGCAGTCGAGGGCGACGTCCGGGGTGTAGGTCATCCAGGGGCCGGCCTCGACGCCGTCCGGGAGGGGGTGCTCGGTCAGGTCGAGGGTGCTGGTGTAGACGACGGGGAAGGCGTAGGCGCGGCGGCGGCGCTCCCTCATGACGTGGCCGCGCAGCGTGGCCAGGCCGGTCAGGGCGCCGTTCGCGGCGTCGGCGGCGATCCGGTCCGGGTAGGACTCCTCGTCGGTGACCCAGCTCAGGGCGGTGAACTCGCCGGGGCGCAGCGGCTCCGACTCGGCGGTCCAGCGCACCACGGACACGCTGAACGGGTCGGGGAAGCGCCCGCGCAGCGCGCCGGCCAGGGCGGCGAAGACGGTCTCGTCGGAGACCGCGGCGACGCTGCCGCTCAGCCGGACGCGGCGGGCGGGCGTGGTGGCCACCTCGGGCCCGGGCGGCAGGTCGCGGAACCGCTCGTCCCAGTAGCCGTCCCCGTGCGGGTCCTCAAGGGGGGACGCCTGGGAAGGCGGGCGCGGCTCGGCCGAGGGGTCGGCGTAGAGCCTGAACAGCTCGCGCAGCACGATGTGGATGCTCCGCCCGTCGAGCACGGTGAGGTCGACGGCCGCGTGCACGGTCTCGCCGCTGACCCGCAGCTCCCACTGCGGCCAGCGGCCCAGCGCGAACGCCCGTCCGGCCATCTCCTCGGGCTCGACGCCGGGGACCTCGGGGATGGCCCAGTTCTCCGGCGCGTGCGGCCTGATCCGCAGCGTCCCGTCGTGCGTGACCTCCGAGCGCAGCGCGTCGTGGGCGGCCACCAGGCGCAGCCAGGCCCGTCCGAGCCGGTCCCGGTCCAGGTCGCGGACGTGGAAGCTGTGGTAGACCTGGCAGCCGTCGTACTCGTGCGAACCGCCCGCGCGGGCCACGAAGTACGCCTTCTGCAGCTCGTTGAGCGGCCGGATCTCGCCCTCGCCGGTATCGGCGGCCAGGGCGCGCAGCGCGTTGGTGAAGCGGGCGAACAGGGTCTCCGGCTCGCCGGGCGCGAAGCAGCCGGGCACCAGGTCCCAGCGCACCCGCAGCTCGCCGTCGTGCTCCCACATCTGGTGGTCGAGCGCGACGCCGGAGGTCTGGCTGAGCGCGTACGACACCGGCGGCACGGCGTCGTCGGGCCGGGCGTCCAGCAGGCTGGTGAAGACGACGGGCAGGGCGGTGCGCTCGCGCAGCTCCCGCATGACGGTCACGCCGGGGACGCCCGCGTGGCCGAGGTCGCGCCACAACCGCCGGTGCACCTCCCGGACCGCCTCCTCCAGCGGCTCGCCGAGCGTGCTCTCGGCGGCGAACACGGCGGTGCCGGTGAACGGCCCGACCACCTCGTCCACCTCGCGCGGCAGCCAGGCCCGGCCGGTCGTGGTGACGGCCAGGGAGCAGTCCTCGCCCCTGCCGACCGTCTCGGCGAACAGGGTCAGCACGAGGGCGGTCGGCGAGACGTCCAGCTCGGCGGCCCTGGCGCGCAGGGCGCCCCACTGGGCGGCGGTCAGCGAGCCGGTCAGCGCGGCGCGCGGCGAACCGTCCGGGACGCCGGCGGCGGGGCCGGGCGGCAGGTCCGCCAGGCGTTCCCGCCAGTAGTCCAGGTCCTCCTGGTGGCGGGGGCCGCGCCGCCGGGCGTCCAGCGCCAGCAGGCAGTCGCGGACGGAGAGTCCGCCGTCCTCCAGCCTGTGGCCGGGGTCGCGGTAGCAGCGCCACCAGTCGCGCAGCAGCACGTCGAGCCCGCGTCCGTCGGTCACGCTCGCGTCGATGCCGAAGTGCACGGTCCCGGGCGTGGTGACCTCGACGGCGAACGGCGGCCAGACGCCGGGCTCGTACCGCCGGTGCGCGAGGCGTTCGCGGGCGCCGGGCTCGTCCACCGGCAGGTCCCAGGAGGGGGCCCGGTCCAGCACCCGCTGGGTGCCGTCCTCGCCCAGTTCCAGGCGCAGGGCGTCGTGGTGGTCCACGACGCGCTGCCAGGCCGCGCGCAGGCGTTCGGGGTCCACGCCGGGCACCTCGAACTCACGGTAGACCTCGCAGCCGACCGGGTCGGGGGTGGCGTCCTCGTCCGCGCCCATGACGTACGCCTGCTGCAGGGGCGTCAAGGGGAACGGCTCGTGCCGCTCGCCGGGAGCCGGGCTGATCACTGGGCCGGCCGGGACGGTGTCCTCGGTCGTCCCGGCCAGCTCGGCGATCCGCTCGGCCAGCTCGGCCGGCGTCCCGCAGTCACCCAGCCGCTCCACGGGGAAGTCCAGCGAGAACTCCCGCTGGATCTCGAACCACACCCGTACCGCGGAGATCGAGTCGAGTCCGCTGTCCTTCAGTGAAGCGTCGGGGGTCAGCTCCGCACCGCCGGGCAGCACCTCGGCCAGCAGGCGGATGACCGTCTCCGTCACGCGCTCGTCGTGCTCCATGGGCCTCCTCCCTCACTGCGACGCTAGTGAGGACGACGCGCGCTGCCTGCTCAAGACTGAGCAGGCGGCGGAAGACGATCGGCCGTAACCTTCGGATCATGCCTGGTTCCTGGATAGCGGGCGGCGGACCCAGAGCCGACGCCCGGATCAGACTGTTCTGCTTCGCGCACGCGGGAGGCGGCTCCGCGCTGTTCCGCAGATGGGACGAACATCTGTCCCCGGACGTCGACGTCTGCCCGGTGGTGCTGCCGGGGCGCGAGTCGCGCCTGCGCGAGCGGCCCTACAACCGCATGGAGCAGCTCGTGGGCCCGCTGTCGGAGGCCATCGAGCCGTACACCGACCGGCCCTTCGCGCTGTTCGGGCACAGCATGGGCGCGGTCGTGGCCTGGGAGACGGCCCGCCGGTTCCCGCCCGCGGTGCTGTTCGTGTCCGGACGCCGCGCGCCGCAGCTCCCGACCCGCCGCCGCCTCTTCAGCGACCTGTCGGAGGAGGAGATGCTGGCCGAGATGGGCAAGCTGAACGGCACGCCGTCGGAGGTGATGGGCCAGCGCGGCCTGCTGGAGGTGTTCCTGCCGAGCCTGCGCGCCGACTTCGAGCTGAACGAGTCGTACACGCCGTTGCCCGGCCCGCGTCCGGACTGCCCGATCTCGGCGCTGCTCGGCGACGCCGACCCCGAGGTGGACCCGGACGAGATCAGCGCCTGGGGCGACGCCACGGGCGGCGGCTTCACGCTGCGCGTGTTCGGCGGCGACCACTTCTACCTCAAGGGCCCGCGGCCCGAAGTGCTGGCGGCGGTCCAGGAAGATCTGGACCGCCACCTCCTCCGGGTCTAGCAGGGTCTGATCAGGTCTGACCGTCCTTGGTCAGGTCGCGCAGCCGGGCCTCCAGCAGCCCGGCGGCGGCCTCCATCAGCCGGTCGGCGATGACGTCGACGTGCCTGGCCCGCCAGTCGGCCAGCTCCGTGCCGGCCACCCACCGGTTGAACGCCCCCATGGCGGGCCCGCAATGGACCTGGTAGTCCACCTGCCGTCCGGCCTCGCCGCGCAGCGCCAGCCTGATCGTGTGGACGAAGTACCAGCGGAAGACGAGCGCCATGCGGTGCTTGGGGTCGCGTTCGGCGCGGGCCAGCTCGCCCGGCCTGCGCGCGGCCAGGAACGCCCGCGTCTCCTCCCACACCTCCGCGAAGGAACGGCGGAAGAACTTGTCCTGGATCGTCCGTCTGGTCCGCTCGTCGATCTCCTCCAGCGAGCCGTACTGGCGGTAGAGCTGGTAGAGCTTGTTGGCGCGGGCCGGGAACAGCGTGCCCTTCCTGGCCACCTGCACCTGCGCGCCCAGCTCGAACAGGTCGCCGGCCGGGGCGTAGGCGGTGTCCTGCACGTCGAGCCCGGCGAGCAGGTCCTTGACGGCGTCGGACGTCCCGGCCTCGGGGGTGCACTGGTTGACGCTGCCGGTGACGATGAAGTCGGCGCCGAGCACGAACGCGGCCGCGGCCGCCTCCGGGGCGCCGATCCCGCCGGACGCGCCGACCCTGATGCGCCTGGCGTAGCCGTGCGCGGCCATCGCCTCGTCGCGCAGCCGCAGGATCGCGGGCATCAGCGCGTACGGCGAGCGCCCGTCGGTGTGCCCGGCCGAGTCGGCCTCGACGCAGACGTCCGCGCTGACCGGCAGCTCCGCGGCGACCTCCGCCTCGGCCGCGCTCAGCGCGCCCTCCCGGACGAGCCGCTCCAGGACGGCCTTCGGCGCGGGACGCATGAAGGCGGCGGCGACCTCGGGCCTGGAGACCTTGGCCACCACGTGCCGGACGGCGACCGGCCGCCCGGAGGCGTCGCGGTGCGCGCCGCTGTAGCGGTAGCGCACGAGGGGGGCGGTGAGGTGCGGGTAGGCGGCGGCCTCGATGTGCCGCACGTCGCGGCGGAGCAGCAGGTCCACCGTCTCGCGTTCCAGGCCCTCCTCGCCGAGGCCGTGGAGCAGGTTCACGCCGTACGCGCCGTCCGGCCCGAGGGTGCCCTGGATGGTGTCGAGGGCCGCGGCGATCTCGTCCGGGGTGAGCCCGCCCGCGCCGAAGAAGCCCATCAGCCCGGCCCGGCCCATCCTGATCACGAGGTCGGCCGACGCGATGCCCTTGAACATCGATCCGGCCAGGTAGGCGTGGCGGACCCGGTAGTCGGCGCGGAACTCGGCCGACCCGAGCACGACCCCGGCCTCCCGGACGGCGGGCGTCACAGGCTCCCGGACGACGCGCGTCACAGGCTCCCGGACGACGGGCGTCACAGGCCGGGCGGGCGTCGCCGGTTCCTGGGGGGCGGGTTCCGGCGGGTGGCGGCGGGTGACCTGCCACAGCTTGCCGAGCACGTCGCCGGGCCCGATCTCCTCCAGCTCGGACACGCCCTGCGCCATCAGGTACCGCAGGCCGTCCACCCACCGCACCGGGTTGCAGATCTGGCGGCGCAGCAGCTCGGCCGCCTCGGCCGCCCGGTACGGACGTCCGGTCACGTTGGAGATGACGGGCACCCGCGGCTCCTCGATGCGGACGCCCTCCAGCGCCTCGGCGAAGGCGGCGGCGGCCGGTTCCATGTAGCGCGAGTGCGAGGGGACGCTCACGCTCAGCGGCACCCACTTGCCGGGGGCGCCGCGGCGGAGCGCGTCCAGCTCGTCCTTGGGCCCGGCCAGGACGACCTGTTCGGGGGAGTTGTAGTTGGCGACGTCCACGCCGGTGCCCGCCAGCAGCTCCTCCAGCCGTTCGGGGTCGGCGCCGAGGACCGCCGCCATGGCGCCGCCGCCCGCCGCCGACATCAGCTCGCCGCGCCGCTTGACCAGGGCGAGCGCGGTCTCGAAGTCGAAGCAGCCGGCCGCGAACAGCGCCGCGTACTCGCCCAGGCTGTGCCCGGCCAGGTAGTCGGGCCATCCGCCCGCCTCCTGCCGCGCGAGGAAGCTCAGGGCGTTGACGGTGAAGAGGGCGGGCTGCACGTAACGGGTGTCACGCAGCCGCACCGGGTCGTCGCACAGCTCGGCGACGGAGTAGCCGAGGATCTCGTCGGCGCGCTCGCACAGGCCGGGGTACCGCTCCAGGACGCCCGCCCCCATGCCCTTGCGCTGCGACCCCTGCCCGGGGAAAACCCACACGACGGACATCAGGCGCGTTCCTCTCTAGCGTTCCCAGGGGAATCTCTTCTCGGTCGCGTAGTCCACGAGCCTGCGGCGCACCTCGGGGCTGGACATCAGCCGGCCGAACTCCTTGACCGCCACCTGCTCGGTCTCGTCCGACAGGATCCACAGCTCGCGGAAGTAGCGCTTCATGTCCGTGACGATCGACCGGTCCAGCTTGGTCAGCCGGTACGCCAGCCGCCGCACGAGCGCCTCCGGGTCGTCCGACACCTCGTCCACCAGGTGGAAGGCGGCGGCCTCGGCGGCGCTCACCGGCTGGGTGCTCAGCGTCATCGCGTACGCCTTCTGAAAGCCCGTGCGCCGGATCAGGAACGGCAGCACGCAGCACGGCAGCAGCCCCCACAGCGCCTCGGGGAGGCTGAAGGTGCTGCGCCCGCTGGCGAAGACGAAGTCGCTGGCCGCGGCCAGGCCGACGCCGCCGCCGGCCACCCGGCCGTCCACGCGGGCGACCACCGTCACCGGCGTCTCGGTGAAGCGGCGCAGCAGCCCGTAGAACGCCCGGCCGCCGTCGGCGACGTCGGCGCCGGCCGCCTCCTCCAGATCCATGCCGGTGCAGAAGACGCCGTCGCCGCCCTCCAGCAGCAGGATGCGGCAGCCGGGGGTGCGCTCGGCCTCGTCCAGGGCGGCGCCCAGCTCGTCGATGGCGCGGTCGTCGATCGTGCGACGGCGCAGCGTGTGCCGCAGGGTCGCCGAGGTCAGCTCCATCTGTACTCCCGGTGGAAGTCCGCGATGCGGTCCAGCACCAGCAGGCCGCGCCCGCCGAAGGCGTCCTCGTACAGGTCGCCGTACGGCTTGGGGTCCAGCACCGCGTCCCGCACCCCGAAGGCGCGGTCGGCGCTCAGCTCGGTCAGCGCGTCCAGCTCCTCGACGCCGATCTCGCGCCGCTCGTCCAGCGCCCTGGCGATGCCGCTGCGTCCCTGGGCCGGGATCACGCCGCTGAAGAACTCCGACGCGCAGCCCGACCCGTACGAGAACAGCCCCGCCCGCCTCGGCGCGTCGAACGCGCCGTGGTCGATGAGCGAGCACAGCGCCAGGTAGAGCGCGGCCGAGTAGGTGTTGCCCACCCGCACGCCGTAGGCCAGGGACGGCGTGACCCGCGCCGCGAAGTCGGCCTCGATCTCCTCCGCCCCCATGCCCTTGAGCTTGCGCAGCAGCATCCGGTGGGCGCCCTTCACCATCCCGGCGAACGGCGTGTGCAGCGCCAGGTAGTCGAAGGTGTCCACGATGTCGGCCCCGGCCACCCGCCGCCCGTAGGCCGCGAAGCACTCCTCGGCGCAGCGCATGTACGCCAGCAGCGACAGGTCGGGATCGACCGCGTCGGTGTCGTGGCGCGGCCGGGCCGTGTCCATCACCTCGAAGGTGTGGTAGCCGCTGGCGCCGGGGTCCAGCCGCAGCACCCGCGCGTCCTCGCCGACCAGCATCGCCACCGCTCCGGCGCCCTCGGAGGGCTCCCAGTAGGTGGACTTGGCCGTGCCGCTGGCCGCGTCCGTGGCGATGGCCAGCGCCTTCACCCCGGGGATCGGGCTCGCGCCGACGACGGCCGCCGCGCACTGCAGCGCGGCCGTCCCGCCGTAGCAGGCGTGTTTGACCTCGAACGAGCGGCATGCGGGGTTCAGCCCGAGGTGGTGGTGGATGTAGGTGCTGATCGGCTTGCCGAAGTCGAGGCCCGACTCGGTGCCGACGACCAGCAGCTCGATCCGGTCCTTCTCCTCGGGGGTGAGCGCGTCCAGCAGCGGGCGGGCGGCGTTGACCGCGTTGGTGACCGGGTCCTCGCAGGGCAGGTTGACCGAGCGCTGCTCCATCATCAGGTTGCCGAAGCGGTTCACGTCCAGGCCGCGCGCGTCGAACAGCGCGCGGACGTCCGTGTACGCCCTGCCGACGTACGCGTTGATCGCCTCGATCCCGAGAGCCATGACCTAGGGCACCATCAGGACGTCGTGGATGCTGGTCGGCACGAACAGCCGGTCCCACTGCCCGCCGCCGTGCCGTTCGGGGACGCGTTCCACGTCGTAGACCTCCTTGCGCATGCCCTCGCTGCGGTCCAGCTCCCGCACGGCCTGGTAGTCGTCCAGTTCGCGCAGGTGGATGAGGGCGTGCAGGCGGTCCTGGCGGCCCCACGTCTGCTCGTAGATGTAGGCGGTGGCGCGGCCTTCGAGGTCGGCGTTGACGTACCGGGACCAGTCGTAGAGGAACTGCCGTCCCTCCTCGCGCAGCTCGTAGCGCGCGTCGGCGGTGCGCAGCACGATCGCGCCGGCGGTCGCCGAGTTGAGCTGCTCCTTCTGGGTGGTCTGGTGCGTCGCGGGCGGCACGAAGGTGCCGGGCACGTCGTGCACGTCGTCGGTGAACCCGTGCTGCGGGCACATGACGGTCTCCTGGAGACTGCCGTGGACGAACATCTTCTCCCAGTTGCCGCCGCCCTTCTTGGGCAGCCGGTCCTTGAGCGAGATCTGCTGGAACGCCTCGTCGTGGTCCACCATCTCGATGAGCTTGCTGTACTTCTCGGGGGACTTCATGTGCACGAACCAGTGCAGCCGCTCGCGGACGCCGAAGACCTCCTCGTAGCAGAAGGTCGTGGCGACGCCGGCCTGGGCGCGGTTCATGTAGTCGAGCAGGTCGACGCTGAAGTCGCGGCCCTCGCGGGCCATGCCGTACTCCAGCATCCCCACGCGGTGGACGATCAGGCCCGCGTTGCCCGAGTGCAGCAACTGGTCGGGGGGCAGGGTGGTCTGATACTGCGCCGGCTTCGTCATGCCCCGAATGTCGCCCACGGGCGCCGGAAGCTCCGCTCAATATTGAGCAGGGCCCCCGACCAGCGGGCGGGCGGGCTCAATATTGAGCAGCAGGACGGGCGCCAGATCGGCCTAGCCTCTCCTGTGCCTGACATGCCTCTGGGAGCCCACGACCTGCTGGTCTTCATGCTGCAACTGGGCCTGCTCCTCGGTCTCGCCGTCCTGCTCGGCCGGCTGGCCGAGCGCCTGCGCATGCCCGCCATCGTCGGCGAGCTGTCGGTGGGCGTGCTGCTCGGCCCGTCCCTGCTCGGCCACGTCGTCCCCGCCCTGACGTTCACCCGGCTCCACCTGCTGGACGCGGTGGGCCAGGTCGGCGTCCTGCTGCTGGTGGCCATCACCGGCATCCAGCTCGACTTCGGCCTGGTCCGGCGGCGCGGCGCCACGGCCGCCAAGGTGAGCGTCGCCGGATTGGTCGTCCCGCTGGCGCTCGGCGTGGCCGCCGGTTACCTGCTGCCCGCCTCCCTCCTCGTCGAGGGCACCAGCGTCACCGTCTTCGCCCTGTTCCTGGGCGTGGCCACGTGCGTCAGCGCCATCCCCGTGATCGCCAAGACGCTGACGGACATGAAGCTGCTGCACCGCGACGTCGGCCAGCTCTGCCTGACCGCCGGGATGGTGGATGACGCGTTCGGCTGGTTCATGCTCTCGATCGTCTCGGCCATGGCGACGACGGGTGTGCGCACCGGCCAGATCGTGTTGTCGCTGGTCTACCTGGCCGCGCTGGTGCCGTTCGCGCTCTGGGTCGGCCGGCCGCTGGTCCGCTGGACGATGCGGGCCGCCACCCGGTCGGCCGAGCCGGGCACGGCCGGGGCCGCCGCCGTGGTGCTGGTGCTGCTGGCCGCCGCCGGGACGCACGCGCTCGGCCTGGAGGCCATCCTGGGGGCGTTCGTCTGCGGCGTCCTCCTCGGGCGTTCCGGCCACGCCGACGCGTCGTGGCTGGCTCCGCTGCGGACGATCGTCCTCAGCGTGCTGGCTCCGCTGTTCTTCGCGACGGCCGGTCTGCGCATGGACCTCACGCTCCTGGCCCGGCCCGACGTCCTGGCCGCGTCCGGGGTCGTGCTGGGCGTGGCGATCGTCGGCAAGTTCCTGGGCGCGTACCTGGGGGCGCTGTTGAGCCGGATGAGTGCCTGGGAGGCGTTCGCGCTGGGGGCCGGCATGAACGCGCGCGGGGTCATCGAGGTCATCGTGGCGATGGTCGGCCTGCGGATCGGCATCATCGACACGGCGATGTACACGATCGTGATCGTCGTCGCGATCGTCACCTCGCTCATGGCCCCGCCGATCCTGCGCGTCGCGATGAGGCGCGTCGAGCTCACCGCCGAGGAACGCCTGCGCCGGGCCGAGCACGACCAGCTCGTCGAGCCCGGACGGCGCGCCTGACCTACCGGGGGACGACGATCGCCGTGGCCAGCAGTCCGGGGCCGGCCGTCCAGCGGCCCGCGAACCCGGGCACGGGCGCGTCCGGCGGCAGCAGCCTGGCGTGGAAGCGGCCGTCAAGGGAGAAGGTCAGGGAGCCGTCCTCGAACCCCAGCCACTCGCCGGTCAGCGGGAACCATGCCTTGTAGACCGCCTCCTTGGCGCTGAACAGCAGCCGGTCCCAGTGGGTGCCCGGCCTGAGGGCGCCGAGCTCGCGCACCATCGCGGCCTCCTCGGGCCGGGCGATCATGCGGAAGACGCGTTCGGGGAGGGGTTCGTGCGGTTCGGCGTCGATCCCGATGCTCCGCACGTCCGACGCGCCGGCCACCGCCGCCGCGCGGAAGCCCGCGCAGTGCGTCATGCTGCCCACCGCGCCCGCCGGCCAGCGCGGCGCGCCGCGCCGGCCGGGGACGATGGGCGCGGGCGGGATGCCCAGGGCCGCCAGCGCCTCGCGGGCGCAGTGCCGTACGGTGGCGAACTCGCGCCGCCGTTCGGCGACCGCCTTCCTGACCGCCGCCCGCTCCTCGGGGAAGAGCGGCACGCCGGGCGGGTCGCCGTACGCGGTCGAGACGACGACGTTGTCCGGGACGAGCCTCTCGATCACCTACCCGCCTCCCGTCCGCTCCCCCTCCGTCTACCCACACCCGGCCGATCACGCTTCAAAGCACGGTCGCGGGGGCCGCCCCCGCCGTTACGGGCGACCGGCGTGCGGTACGGGATCCAGGTCGGCACCACGGACTCGACCCGGCTCCCGCCGTCACGGCCGACGGTCGCCCGGCTACCCCCGGTCGCCGAGCGGTTCGAGGACGAAGACCGGGATCTGGCGCTCGGTCTTGCGCTGGTAGTCGGCATAGTCGGGGTACGCCGCCACCGCCCGCCGCCACCAGGCGTCCTTCTCCTCCCCCGACACCTCGCGCGCCCGGTACACGCCGGTCGCCGTGCCGTCCTGGAGCTCGACGACCGGCTCGGCGACCACGCTGGCGTACCACTGGGGGTTGACCGGCGCGCCGCCCAGGGACGCGACGGCCGCGTAGCGCCCCTCGTGCTCGACCCGCATCACCGGTGTCCTGCGCAGCTTGCCGGTCTTGGCGCCGCGGTAGCTCATCAGCACGACGGGCAGGTCCTTGATCGTGACGCCGTCGGTCGTGCCGGTGCGCATGATCTGCTCGACGTGCTCGCGGACCCACGCCGAGGCGCTGGGCTCGTACTCGCCGGTCGGCGCCTGCGCGGCCCGGCGCGCGCCCTCCGCGGGGCCGTGGCGACGGCCGGGGCGTTTGTCCACGTTGTCGGTCAGGGCGTTGATGAGGGCGGGCAGCCCGGCCACCGTCTCGGCCGGCAGCCCGGCCACGGTCTCCTCGGCCAGGTCGACCCAGAGCCGCTTGACCTGCTCGGCCAGCGCCCTGCCGCTGTCGGTGAGCTCGACCACGCTGGCCCGCTTGTCGGACGGCGCCGGGGTGCGCCGGATGTGGCCGGACGCCTCCAGCTTGCGCGTCATGAGCGTCACGCTGGGCGGCTCGCATCCCAGGGCCTCGCTGAGCTGCGCCTGGATCCTCGGCCCGGTGCGGGCGAGTTCGAGCAGCAGCGCCTCCTGCCCGGGATGCAGGCCGAGCGGGGTCAGCAGCGTGGCGGCCCTGGCCCGGTGGCGCAGGCTCAGCAGGCGGATCGCCTGGTTGACGGCGTCGGCTTGCGCGAAGTCCATGATCGCTCCTTGACGAAAATTAGTTATCTGCATAATAGTTATCCGCGTAACCGAATCCTACACGGCATCGGGACGCCACGCGTGGCACATCGCGAAGTGCACCCCTGACGCGGCGCCTCCCCGGTGGCACGCACCCAAGGACGGAAGAACTCATGACGAGCATCGGCACCGCGCCCCCGCGGGCCACACCCCGGACCATCCCCGCCTGGCTGATCCTGGCGCTGGCCTGCGCCGGCCAGTTCATGGTCATCCTGGACGCCTCCATCGTCAACGTCGCCCTCCCCGCCATCCGCGCGGAGCTCGGCTTCACCCCCACCGGCCTCGCCTGGGTGGTGAACGGCTACCTGCTCGCCTTCGCCGGCTTCATGCTGCTGGGCGGACGGGCCGCCGACCTGTTCGGCCCGCGCCGGACGCTGGTCTCCGGCCTGCTGCTGTTCTCCGCCGCCAGCCTGGCCGCCGGCCTGGCGAGCGCGGCGGAGGTCCTGGTCGCGGCCCGCGTCGCGCAGGGCGCCGGAGCCGCCATGATGGCCCCGGCCACGCTGGCCGTGATCAACACGTACTTCACCGAGCCGGGCGCCCGCGCCAGGGCGTTCGGCGCCTGGTCCTCCGCGGGCGGCGTCGGCGGGATGATCGGCGCGGTGGCCGGCGGCGCCATCACCACCGGCCTGTCGTGGCGCTGGGTCTTCCTGATCAACGTGCCGGTCGGCGCGCTGCTGGTCGCCGTGGCCCTGACGGCCCTGGCCGGTGCGCGGGCCGCGCGGCGCGAGCCGCTCGACCTGACCGGCGCGGTCACCGGGACCGCCGGCCTGGCGGCGCTTATCTACGGGGTCATGCAGAGCGCCGACCACGCCTGGTCGTCCGGGCGGGTCGTCGTGCCCGTGCTGGCCGGGCTGCTGCTGCTCGCGGTGTTCACCGTGGTCGAGGCGCGTTTCGCCGACCGGCCGATGTTGCCCCTGCGGCTGCTCGGGATCCGCGGGGTGGCCGTCGGCAACGGCATGCTGCTGCTGTTCGGCGGGGTCACCATCGCGATGTGGTACTTCACATCCCTGTTCCTGCAGAACGTCCTGGGCTTCAGCGCGCTGCTGGCCGGGCTCGGGCAGACGCCGGCGGCGGTGACGTTCATGCTGGTCGCGCGGGTGTCCGCCGCCCTGCTGCCGCGGGCCGGGGCGCGTCCCCTGGCGCTCGGCGGCGGCGCGTTCTTCGTGGCCGGGTTCGGCTGGCTCTCCCTGGCCGGGGCGGGCAGCGGCTACCTCACCGGGGTCCTCGGGCCCACGTTGCTCGTCGCGGCCGGCATCGGGCTGACCTTCCCCACCCTGATGGCCGCGGCGACCGCCGACGCGCCCGAGGGCGAGGCGGGCGTCGTGGGCGGCCTGGCCAACACCACGAGCCAGGTGGGCTCGTCGATCGGGCTGGCGGTCCTCGCGACGGCCGCGGGCGCCGTGGGCGCCGCGGGCTCCCCCGCCGCCCTCGCCGACGGCTACGACCTGGTCTTCCTCATCGCGGCCGGGCTCGGCCTGGCCCTGGCGGCAGGCGCCTTCCTGCTGCCGCGCCGCCGATGACCCGCCCTTCCCTCCCTCCATCCCCTTCCAACGAGGAGACATCCGTGTCCATCACCTTCGATCCGATCGCCGTGGGCGGCACGAAGCTCGCCAACCGGGTCGTCATGGCCCCGATGACCCGCAGCCGCGCCCGCGACGGGCTGGTGACCGACCTGACGGCGCGGTACTACGCCCAGCGCGCCTCCGCCGGGCTGATCGTCACCGAGGGCGTCCAGCCGTCGGTGGTCGGCCAGGGTTACCCGTTCACGCCCGGCCTGCACAGCGCCGCGCAGGTCGCCGCCTGGCGCGAGGTCACCGGCGCGGTGCACGCGGCGGGCGGGAAGATCTTCGCTCAGCTCCTGCACACCGGCCGCATCGGCCATCCGGTCCTGCTGCCCGAGGGGCTGGTCCCGGTGGCGCCGTCGCCGGTGGCCGCGCGCGGACAGCTCTTCACCCCCGACGGCGTCAAGGACTTCGTCACCCCGCGCGAGCTGACCGAAGCCGAGATCGAGCAGACCGTCGCCGACTTCGCGAGCGCCGCCCGCAACGCCGTCGAGGCGGGCTTCGACGGCGTGGAGCTGCACGGTGCCAACGGCTACCTGATCCACCAGTTCCTCGCGCCCGGGACCAACCTGCGCACCGACGGCTGGGGCGGCTCGACGCCGGGACGCGCCCGGTTCGCCGTGGAGGCCGTCTCCGCCGTGGCCGACGCGATCGGCGGCGACCGCACCGCGCTGCGCATCTCCCCCGGGAAGCCGGACAACGACATGCGCGAGCCCGACCCGGGGCCCGTCTACGAGGAGCTGCTGCGGCGGACGTCCGGTCTCGGGCTGGCGTACCTGCACGTCATGGAGGCGGGCGACCGGGAGCTGACGCGGGCCCTGCGGCGGCGTTTCACCGGCCCGCTCGTCCTCAACCCGCACACCGGCGACCGCCCGACCGGCCCGGAGGATCTCGCGCTGATCGACGACGGGACCGCCGACCTGATCGCCTTCGGGCGGCTCTTCCTGGCCAACCCCGACCTGCCCCGCCGCCTGGCGACCGGCGCGCCGCTCAACGCCCCGGACCCGGCCACCTTCTACGGCGGCGCCGCCGAGGGCTACACCGACTACCCGGCCCTGCCCGCCTGACCGGCCGCCGCCGGGCCGAGCGCCTGGAGCAGACCCCGGTCCCGGCCGCGCCGGCCCGGCCGGGGCCGGCCTCGCGCAGGGCGGCGAGGATCACCTCTGCGGGACGGCTCGCGCACACCCGGGGGAGCACGCTCCGCACCCAGAAGATCATTTAGGTCCGCAATAACAACGGGCCCGGAGCCGCGCCCTTAGTCAAGACCGGAAGCGGCCGTACGCCGCGACCTCAATAGGAAGATCCACACCCGCGACCTGCCTCGCTCGCCCTCTCGGTTTTCGGCCGACCGAAAGGGCTCACGATGCCTCCCACCACGGTGAGCGCCCCCGGCCGCCGGAGCGCCGGGCGACATCAGAAACGGGCCGGGCACGAATTCGCGCCACCCCCGAGGGGAATTCCTGAATCACCCCTCCAACAAATAGCCCGGGACGACAATTCATCGACGAATTCACGCATCCGGATCGCGCACCTACCAAATCTGTCATCATCCGATTTCGGGAGTCGCGGAATTCGCGTGAATGAATTGATTCAATCGGCGCGATCCGGCGGGCGAGCGCCTGGAACGATCCATATGCGAGGTGGCGCCGCATCTGCCGGCATCCTCCGGACGACCCGAAAGGTGGAATCGATGACCGAGCCCGCGATCCGGCCGAACGAGACGACGGGTCCCGCTGCTGCCGTGCGCGTCCGTCGAGCGGACCCTGGAGTTCCACGCGGCGCTGGGATTCACCGCCACCTACCGGCAGACGCGGCCCTACGTCTGTCTGGCGCTGCGCTGGAGCGGGTCCGACCTGCATTTCGGCCCGCCGCCGAAGGGGCTCGACCCGGCCCGGGAGGAGTCCGGGGGGTGCCTGGTGCTGGTCGACGCCGTGGCGCCGTACCATGCCGCGTTAGTGGCGGGCATGCGCCGGGTCTACGGCAAGGTGCTGAGTTCGGGGCTGCCGCGGATCACGCGCCACCGGCCGGTCCTGTGCCAGTTCAAGAACGACGACCTGCAGGCGTACCGGGCCCTGAAGTCGGCCGTGCGCAGGCACGGCGCGCAGGCTCCGGCGGCCTGCGCGAATGGCTGGGTCCGAGCCGAGGGCCGGGGTCAGGAGGTGGGCGTGTTGTGCATGATCTTGACCATGCGCACCTTGCCGTTGGGCTCCGGGGTGATCACGTCCACCGTGCGCGCGGTCACCTCGAAGTCGGTGGCGACGGCGGCCACGGCGTCCCGGATCCTGCCGGCCAGGTCGGCGGGGGCCGTCGGCGAGGGCACCAGCAGGATCTCCACCGCGCCCGGCCGGTACTGGAGGACCTGCACACCGCGCACGCCCTCCGTCGGCATCACGGCCGGGTTGGTGAGGAAGTTGGCGTGCACCGTACGTCCGTCGGCGGCCACCACCCGGTCCTCGGTCCGGCCCTGGATCCGCCGGATGATCGGGGTGTGGAACGCGCGGCACGGGCAGTCGTCCGGCTCGATGAGCACGCGGTCGCCGAGCCGGTAGCGGATCAGCGGCATCGCCTCGGCGTGCAGCCGGGTCACCACGATCTCGCCCTCGCCGTCGGCCAGCGACACGCTGCCGTCGTCGTGCAGCACCTCCACCACCACGTCGGCCGAGCGCAGGTGCATGGCGCCCTCGGGGCAGGTGCGGCCGATCGTGTACGCCTCCACCGAGGCGTACACCTCGTGGCCGCGCGCCCCGAAGTAGCCCAGCACGTGCTCGCGCGCCTCGGGGGTGAGCGTCTCCCCGGCGAAGATGACGGTGTGCACGCCGCGGTAGTCGACCTTCCTGCGGCGCAGCTCGTCCACGAGGGTGACGATGCAGCCGGGGAAGCCCCACAGGAACGTCGGCCGCCCGCGCAGGAACGCGTCGACCTGCTCGTCCAGGCTCCGGCTGGTGTTGACGTGCGAGGTGCGGGCCAGGCCGAGCCGTTGCAGCCGGTGCGGCCGGAACTCGCCCACCCGGAAGTAGCCGATCCGGTCCCAGGGACGCAGGCCCGAGGCCAGCAGGTCCTGGAGGTAGGTGGCGCGCAGGTAGCCGAGGTCGCCCTCGGAGTAGAAGGGGCGGATGGGCACGCCGGAGGACCCGCTGGTGGGCGCCTCGCGGGTGTTGTCCGGGGTGAACCCGGTGGCCATCAGTTCGGCGGGCGGCAGGTCGCGCAGCGTCGCCCGGTCCAGCAGCGGCAGGGCGGCCAGATCGGCGGCGGTGGACAGCGCGGCCACGGCGTCGGCCGGCAGCACGCGGCGGTAGTACGGCACGTTGGCGTGCGCGTGGCGGACGAGCCCGGTCAGCAGCCGGTCCTGCACGACCTTGAGCCGGGCCGGGTCCAGCCGGTCCCGCGAGCGCGCCAGGTACAGGTTCCGCAGCACCGGCACCACCGGGATCGTGCTGGGCAAGCCCTTCATGAGGTCTCCTTCTTCAGCGTGGCCAGCATGACGCCGCCCTTGACCACCTCGCCCGCGCAGTACGCCAGCAGCGCGCCGAACGCCGCCGCGGCGGGCACCAGGAACCATCCGGCGGCCGCGACGACCGCGAACTGCAGGCACGCGGCCACCGCCGCGAGCCGCCGTCCCCGGTCGTCGGTGTTCTCCACCAGCAGGAACGCGGGCAGCACGGCCGCCGTCAGCGCCGCCTCGGCCAGCAGGGCGGCACCGGTCGCCACCACACCCCGCTGGCCGCCCGCCAGCACCACCGCGAGCACGACCACCGCCACGGCCCCGGCGGGCACGGCGGGCGCGAGGATGCGCCGCGCCATCCGCCGGGCGCCGGCCTCGCCCGTGCCCTCGATCCAGACCGCCACCCGCGGCTGGAGGATCCGCAGCAGGTACGACACGCCCATGACGACCACGGACAGCGCCACCGACCACACGTAGAAGACGCTGGTCTTCTGGGCGTCGTCCAGGTGCGCGAAGTACGCGAACGTCACCGAGGTGGCCGCGACGCTGGTCACCTCGCCGACGCTGAGCAGCGCCGCCGCGCGTACCGCCGGCCGGTGGGCGCCCTTGTCCGCCTTGCCGGTGCGTCCGCGCAGCAGCCCGGCCGCCAGCACGATGTTGAGCACGGCCAGCACGCCGACGTGCAGGGCCAGCAGCGCGTTGGCGCGCATGCCCGTCCAGGCCACCAGCCCCACGCCGGACGCCTGCGCGACGGCGAGCGTCAGGTAGGCCAGCACGTCGATCCGCGCCCGGCCGCGCAGCCGGTTCAGCGCCGCCATGACCGCGCAGCAGCCCAGCCCGCAGGCGTAGGCCGCGGCGGCGGCGTACCTGGTGGGCGCGCCGCCGGGGTCGGCCGCCACCAGGGCCAGCCAGACCGGCACGGCCAGCGCGAACGGGGTGGCCGCCAGCAGCATGAACAGCGGCCGCAATGCCTGCCCGTCGCGCCGCGGCACCAGCGCGAGCGCCGCCTTCTCGATGCCGCTGGACGTCAGCGCCAGCAGCCAGCCGGACACGCCGTTGGCGGTGGCGTACAGGGCGAACTCGTCGGCGCCCCAGAGGCCGAGCAGCACCAGGTTGGCGGTCCACAGGGCCGCGCGGAACGCGCCGCGCCCGGCGAACAGGGCCGCGGTCACCGCCACCAGGCGTGGCGGCGGCCTGCGGCGCAGGCTCACGGTCACGGTCCGGCCTGGGCCGACTCGACGAACCTGCCCTTGCCGCCGGGGGTGAGCGTGACCCGGTCGGCCTGCTCGAAACGCACCTCGACCGGGCCGCCCACCTGCTGGGACAGCCCGCGCCGGTAGGCCGTGGCCACCTCGTCGAAGTCCCGGCCCGCGTCGGGGACCAGGTGGACGGTGACGTTCCCGTCGGCGTCCTGGCGGACCATGCTCTCGGCGACGCCCGGCGTCCACATGGCCAGCGACAGGAAGGTGGCCGTGTAGACGCGGTGGCCGCCGGGGAAGGTGATGTAGTCGTCGGACCGGCCGCCGGTCACCCGCATGCGCATGAACCGGTTGCCGCAGCCACACTCCCCCGGCACGATCATGCCGCGGTCGCCCAGGCGGTAGCGGATCAGCGGCATCGCCCGTTCCCTGAAGTGGGTCACCACGACCGCGCCGTCCTCGCCGTCGGGCACGGGCGCGCCGGCGTCGTCCACGATCTCCAGGCGGACGCGGTCCTCGTCGACGTGCATCGCGCCCCGGTCGCACTGGGTGGAGACGGTCAGCACCTCGTAGGCCGAGTACTCGTCGTACACCGGGACGCCGAAGCCGTTGGCCAGCAGCTCGCGCACCTCGTCGGTGAGCAGCTCGGAGTCGGTCATGACCATGCGCAGCGTGCGCCGCAGCCGGGCCACGTCGTGCGGGCCGGCGGCGCGCAGCAGCCCGCGCAGCACCACCGGGTAGCCCATGATCAGGTGCGGGCGCACCTTCAGCACGTCGGCCAGGATCTTCGCGTCGCCCTGACCGGCGCCGATGACCGTGCGCGGGAACAGGCCGATCCGCTGGAACCAGCGCAGCGGGCGCGGGAACGGCTTGATGTGCGCGATCCGCCACCACGGCCGGTAGCCCGACAGCAGGAAGCGGCGGAAGATGGTCGCGCCGTGGTAGCCGTAGGCGGCCACGTCGTGCCGGACCTCCAGGACGCGGCCCGTGGTCCCGCTGGTACGGTCCACCCGGTAGTCCTTCGCGCCCAGGCCGGGCGTGTGGAAGCGGGACAGGTCGCCGTCCAGCACGGTGGCCTTGTCCAGGATCGGCAGCCGGGCCAGGTCGGCCAGGCTGTCCAGGGGCACGTCGTAGCGCGGGTCGGCGTAGTGCGGCACGTGCGCGCGGGCGAAGGCCAGCAGGTCGCGCAGGCCGTCGAGGGTGAGCCGGTCGGTCTCGGCGCGCGGGCGGCGGATGGCGCGGAAGGCGTCCACGACGTGCCGCACCTCCCGCACGGCGACGCCCAGTCCGTGGCTCACAGGCCGTCCCCGATCTCGAAGCGGAGCAGCCCGGTCGCCTCGCGCAGCACGCCGGTCAGGGCGTCCGGGTCGGGGGCGGCGGCGGTCAGGTAGCCGAGCTTGGCGCCCGCCCGGGTGTAGCGCTCGACGTGGTCGCCGGGCGCGGCGGCCAGCACCAGGTCCACGACGCCGGGCAGCTCCCTGACCTGCTCCTCGCCGTCCACCCGGACCAGCTTCCCGTCGCGCTCGGCGCCCAGGACGCGGACCGCGCCGTACCGGGTCGCCGCCGGGGTCAGGCACGGCGTCTCGCCCATGGCCGACAGCACGTACTGCTCGACCACGTCCACGCCGTGGACCAGGCCCAGCAGCTCGGCCAGGCCGTTGCCGCCCAGGCGGGCGCCCATCTCGACGAGCACGACCTCGCCCGTCCCGGTCACCAGGACGTCGGCGCTGAGCGGCCCCTCGCGCAGCCCGGTCTCGGCGCAGACCGCGTCGAGCATCGGACGCACGGCGTCGGTGACGTGGGCCGGGCCCGGCATGGTGTGCTGGACGGTGATGAACAGCGGCGGCGGGGTCAGCTCCCGTTCGGCCAGGCCGATCAGCGCCACCTTCCCGCCGATCACGAACGCCTCGGCCGTGTAGTGGGCGCCCTCCAGGAACTCCTCGGCCACGACCCGCCCGGACAGCGACCACTCCCTGGCCAGCCGTACGGCCTCGGGCAGCTCGTCCGGGGCGGCGCACAGCGACACGCCGCGGCTGCCGGAGGAGTCCACCGGCTTGACCATGAGCGGGAACCCCAGGCCGGGGGCGTCCCGCAGCACCTCCTCCTCGGCGCCGCTCACGTGGCGGGGGCCGGGCAGGCCGAGCCGGGCGCACATCGCGCGGAACCAGCCCTTGTCGACCGAGCCGCGCACCGCGCCCTCCGACAGCCCGCACGGCAGGCCGAGGCGCGCGGCCAGGGCGAGCTGCGAGGGCAGGTTGACGTCGCTGGCCGGGGAGACCACGCCGGCCAGGCCGGCGCGTCCGGCCAGGGCCCGCGCGACCCGCGGCACGTCGCGGGTGCTGAGGTCGAGGAACTCGTCGGCGTGCGCGACGCCGGGGGCGTCGGCCCGCATGTCCACGCAGATCGTGCGCACGCCGAGGCGGGCCGCGGCGCGGATGGTGCTGATGGCGCCGTCCGCGCCGCCGAGGACCGCGATGGTGCGGCGGGCGCCGGTCATGCGAGCCTCCCGGCGAGCAGGTCAGCGGAATCGACCGGCACGTTGGCCTCCCGTACGAGGAACAGCGGCGGACGGGCCTGACCGCGAGAGATGTGCAGAAGCGTCCGGGCCATCAGGGTGAGCCCGGCCAGGGCGGCGGCCAGCGCCAGCCCGAACAGCGCCGTGCTGCCGGTGAGCCCGGCCAGCAGCGCCAGGGGCAGGCCGACCAGCCCCGCCCAGACCGCGGCCGCGATCGGCCGCGTCGAGAAGCCGAAGAACAGGTCCAGGGAGTGCCTGGCCAGGCCGCGCACGGTCACCTTGGACGAGCCGTGCACCCGCGGCCGGTGCGCGGTCGGCACGGTCGTCCAGGCGCGCGTCAGGCGCGGCAGCGTGGCCAGGAAGTAGGGCGTGCCGAGCCGCAGGTCCACGATCCGGCGCGCGATCTCCGTACGGACCAGCCGGAACGTCGTGGCGCGCGGCGGGATCTCGATGCCCAGCAGCCGCCGCGCCAGCCAGTCGTGCACGATCGACGCGGTCCGCCGCGGCCAGGGGTCCTTGCGGTCCACCCGGATGCCGAACACCGCGTCGTACCCGTCGGCGGCCCGCTCGATCAGCCGCTTGGCCTCGGTCGGCGGGAACTGCAGGTCCGCGTCCAGGTGCAGCACCCAGGGGTTTCGGGCGTACCGATAACCGGCCGAGAAGGCGGCCTCCACGCCGAAATTCCTGGACAACGATATGAACGACACCCGATTGTCACTCTCGGCGATCGCGCGAATGCGCGCGAGCGTGTCATCCGTGCTGCCGTCGTCGACGAAGAGTATTTCGAGGTCGCCCTGGTCACCCAGCGCGTCCGCGATTTCGCGATAGGTGTCAGGGATGTTGTCGGCCTCGTTCAGGCACGGAACGACCACGGTGAGTGCCAGGCCGTCCGGCGGAACTGGAAGCGGATGTTCATTCATGGAACGGTCTTCACCACGTGCATCAACCCCGGTTCACCCCGCGATGGGGCCCGGGCATTCCCGCCCGGCTACGACCCCGGTTGCGGAATATATCGGCACGTGTCAGAAAAAAGATAGGTATTGATTTCTTTCCGGACGGTTTGTTAGGAAGATCTCCGACGCGGGGCCGCTGGGTCATGCGCATTGTCAGGGGGCATTCATGTTTGTGCTCGGCATCAGCCAGGTCCACGACTCGGCGGCGGCCCTGGTGGCCGACGGGACGATCGTGGCCTTCGCCGAGGAGGAGCGTTTCACCAGGGTCAAGCACGACGGCCGCTTTCCCGCGCAGGCCGTGCGCTACTGCCTGGAGGAGGCCGGCATCACGCTGGCCGACGTGGACCACGTCGCCTACTACTGGCAGGCGCCACGCGAGACGCTGCACGCGGCCGGCCACTTCCTCCGGCACCTGCCCCAGACGCTGGCCGTCTTCCGCAACGACGCCGGCGACTACGGCGACAAGGCCAGCGGCCTGCTGGAGACGCTCTCCGACCAGAAGGGCCAGGCGCACCCGGACGACTACAACGTGGGCGGCGCGCTGCTGCTGCACCTGCGGCGCGGGTTCACCCTGGAGACGATCCTGCGCGAGTCGCAGAACTTCCGGGGCAGGACGAAGTTCAAGGTCCACCTGATGGACCACCACCGCGCCCACGCCGCCAGCGCCTTCTTCATCTCGCCGTACCAGGAGTCGGCGATCATCACCTGGGACGGCATCGGCAGCGACGGCACCTCCACCTACCTCGGGCTGGGCAAGGGCGGCCGGATCCACGACATCCGGCGGATCAAGTTCCCGCACTCGCTGGGCGCCATGTACGCCGGCGTCACCGGCTACCTCGGCTTCAACCCCACCAGGGACGAGGGCAAGGTCATGGGCCTGGCCGCGTACGGCACCGACCGGTACGTGCAGGACTTCGCCGACCTGGTCCGCCTCGGCCCCGACGGCCGCTTCGAGCTGGACCTGAGCTGGTTCCGCCACCACGCCACCGGCAAGCACCAGATGTCGCCCAAGTTCCTGGAGCGCTTCGGCCCGGCCAGGCCGCGCGAGCGCGCCACCCCCTCCCAGCACTACGCCGACGTCGCGTACGCGCTGCAGGCCACGCTGGAGAGCACCGGCCTGCACGTCGCGCGCTGGCTCCAGGCCAAGACCGGGCAGACCCGCCTGGTCACCGCCGGCGGCGTCGCGCTGAACAGCGTCATGAACGGCCGCATCCTGCTGGAGACGCCGTTCGAGGACTTCTTCGCCCAGCCCGCCGCCGCCGACGACGGCTCGGCACTGGGTTCGGCGCTGCTGCTGGGCGTGGAGAAGTACGGCATGCGCCGCCCGCGCGACCAGGAGTACATCTTCCTCGGCCCGGAGTTCACCGAGGAGGAGATGGAGCGGGCGCTCCAGGACGCCGGCCTCAAGTACCGGCGCACCGAGGACATCAACGACACGACCGCGCAGGCGCTGGCCGACGGCAAGATCGTCGGCTGGTTCCAGGGCCGCATGGAGTGCGGGCCGCGCGCGCTCGGCAACCGCTCGATCCTGGCCGACCCGCGCCGCGCCGACGCCAAGGACCGGCTCAACGAGAAGGTCAAGCACCGCGAGCCGTTCCGTCCCTTCGCGCCCTCCTGCCTGGCCGAACGCTCCGGCGAGTACTTCGCCAGCGGCTACCCCTCGCCCGTCATGCTGCTCGTGTTCGACGTGCTGGAGCACCAGCGGGACAAGGTGCCGGCGATCACGCACGAGGACGGCACCGCCCGCGTCCAGACGGTCACGGCGGCCGACAACCCGCGTTACCACGCGATGATCTCGCGCTTCGCCGAGCTGACCGGCGTGCCCATGGTGGTCAACACCTCGTTCAACGACAACGAGGAGCCCATCGTGTGCACCCCCGAGGACGCCGTGCGCTGCTACCTCAAGACCGACATGGACGCCCTCTCGCTGGGACCGTTCTTCACGGAGAAGGACGATCGTTGAGGCGTTGGCTGTGGCTGGCGCCCGCCGCACTGGGCGCCGGGGCGGCGACACTGATCATGGTGATCCTGCCGCCCGACCGTACGTTGGACAACCCGTTCGAGGCCCTGTGGAAGGTCAGCCCGCTGGTGTTCGCGGTGCTGGCCGTCGCCGGGTTCCCCCGGCGTCCCGGGCTGGGGATGGCGCTGATGTGCGCGCTGGTCGTCGGCTACATGGGCGTGCTCGACACGATCAACGTGCTGCACATCTTCTCCTTCGCCGAGTCCGCCGACCAGACCGCCGCCTTCCCCGAGCTCTACCAGTTCATGCTCTTCATGAACTCGTTCACCGTGCTGGCCGTGCTGTTCGCCTACCGGCTGGGCGGCGCCCGCTCGGACCGGGTGCTGAAGGTCGGGATCGCCAGTGTCCTGATCGTGATCTCCGGGCTCAATGACCTGTCGATGTGGTTGCTCGGCGACTGGCCCGAGGGCCGGCCCGCGACGCTGAAGTGGGCCTCGCACATCGCGGTGTTCGTCGGCGGGCCGCCGAGCGTCGCCGTGGCCGTGATCTTCTTCGCCGTCCACCTCGTCCTGGCCGGGATCGTGCTGGCGCTGCCCGTGCGGCGATGGCTCGACCGGCTGCTCCCGGCCGCCGCATGAACGCCGACTTAGTCGTCGTCGGCTCCGGCCTGTTCGGGCTGACCGTGGCCGAGCGGTGCGCGAGCGAGCTGGGGCTGCGCGTGCTGGTGCTGGAGCGCAGGGACCACGTCGGCGGCAACTCCTACAGCGAGCCGGAGCCGCAGACCGGCATCGAGGTCCACCGGTACGGGTCGCACCTGTTCCACACGTCCAACGCGCGCGTGTGGGACTACGTCCAGCGGTTCACGTCGTTCACGCGGTACGAGCACCGGGTCTACTCGGTGCACAAGGGCCAGGTCTACCCGATGCCCATCAACCTGGGCACGATCTGCGCCTTCTTCGGCCGCCACCTCGGCCCGGACGACGCCCGCAAGCTGGTCGCCCGCCAGGCCGCCGAGATCACCAGCGTCGGCAACCTGGAGGAGAAGGCGATCTCGCTGATCGGCCGGCCGCTGTACGAGGCGTTCATCCGGGGCTACACCGCCAAGCAGTGGCAGACGGCCCCGGCCGAGCTGCCCGCCGAGATCATCAGCCGGCTGCCGGTGCGGTACACCTTCGACGGACGCTACTTCGACGACCTCTACCAGGGGCTGCCCACCGACGGCTACGCCGCCTGGCTGGAGCGCATGGCCGACCATCCCAACATCGAGATCCGGCTCGGTGCCGACTTCTTCGACCTGCGGGAGAGCCTGGCCGGCGCGGTGCCCGTCGTCTACACCGGGCCCCTGGACCGCTACTTCGGCCACGTCGAGGGCGAGCTGGGCTGGCGCACGCTCGACTTCGAGACGTCCGTGCTGCCGACCGGCGACTTCCAGGGCACGTCGGTGATCAACTACGCCGACGAGGACCTGCCGTGGACGCGCATCCACGAGTTCCGCCACCTGCATCCCGAGCGCACCTGGTACCCGTCCGACGCCACCGTCGTCATGCGCGAGTACTCCCGCTTCGCCGGACGGGCCGACGAGCCGTACTACCCGATCAACACCCCGCAGGACCGCGACCGGCTGCGCCGCTACCGGGACCTGACCAAGGGCGAGCGGGACGTCTGGTTCGGCGGGCGCCTGGGCACCTACCAGTACCTCGACATGCACATGGCCATCGCCGCCGCCCTCACCCTGTACGAGAACCGCCTGCGCCCCCGCTTCACCGCCCGCACCCCCGAGTAGGCCGCGCTCCCGAGTGGCCGCGGGCGGTTGTGCCGGGACAGGGGGCGGTCCACACTGCTGGCATGCAGGTAATCGTGCGCCTCGACGGCGAGACGCCGACCGCCCCCGCCCTCTCCTCCCTGGAGCGCCAGCTCCGCGGCGACAGCGCCTTCCGCGGCGTGGAGATCCGGCCCCTGGCCGGGCCGCCCGAGCCGGGCGCCATGAACGGGACCGTCGACGCCCTCATGGTCGCGGTCTCGGCCGCGTCCGGAGGGCTGGGCGTCTCGATCGTCCAGGCGCTGGCCGGCTGGCTCAGAACACGGCGCCACAGCTTCACGGTCAAGGTCAGCCACGGCGAGCGCACGCTGGAGCTCTCCGTCGAGGCGGCCAAGGATCCGGCGAAGGTGATGGAGGTGGCCCGGCTGCTGGCCGACATGCTGGAGCCGCCCGCCTCATGAGCGCCTGGCCCGACCCGGCCCGGTGCCGGGCCGTCCTCGTCGGCACGACGACGTACACCGACCAGGTCATGTGGCCCGCCCTGCCGGCGGTGCGGGCCAACGTCACGGACCTGGCCGAGGTGCTCACCGGCCCGCGTTCGTGGGGGCTGCGGCCCGACCACTGCGCGCAGCTCATCGACCCTGCCAGCTCCGACCACGTCCTCGGGCTCATCCACGACGCGGCGACCGAGGCCGCCGACACCGTCCTCATCTACTACTCCGGCCACGGCGAGAAGACCGAGAACGACCTGCTGCTGCCCATCGCCACCACCCGGCCCGACCGGCTGCGGATCGGCGGCGTGCGGTTCTCGGTCATCCGGGAGATCATCCGCGAGCGCCGCGCGCCCCGCGCCGTGGTCGTGCTCGACTGCTGCTACAGCGGCATGGCGCACGGCATGAGCGGCCCGGCGCTGCGCGGGCTGATCGACACGACCAGCGCGTACGTCCTGACCTCCTCGGCCAGGGACACCCTGTCGCTCGCGCCGCCCGGAGAGCGCCACACCGCCTTCACCGGCGAGCTGCTCAGGATCCTTCAGGACGGCGTCCCCGCCGGGCCCGCCGACCTGTCCATCGGGGACGTCACCCGCGCGCTGCGCTACCGGCTGCTCGACCGGCGGCTGCCGCTGCCCGAGTACAGCCAGGCCGGCGCGGCCGACGAGCTGCCGCTCGTGCGGAACAGGCCGGAGCCGGCGCGGACGCGGCCCCGGCCCGCCCCCGCCCCGCCGCCGGGCATCCGCCTGGCCGGGGCCGCACGCCGGACGGGCCGGGCCGTCGGCATCTCCTTCGGCGCGACCTACTCCGTGATCACCGTCGTCGACGGCGGCGAGCCCACCGTCGTCCCCAGCTCCGAGGGCTCGCCGGCGACGCCGTCCGTGGTGGCCTTCGGCAAGAACGGCCAGATCATGGTCGGCGAGCCCGCCAAGCGGCAGGCCGTCGTCAACGCGGAACGCACGGTCCGGTCGGTCCTCCTGGAGATGGGCGGCGACTGGTCGGTGCGCATCGACGGCTCGGCGTACTCGGCGCCGCAGGTCGGCGCGCTCGTGCTGGGCAAGCTGAAGCGGGACGCCGAGGCGTACCTCGGCGAGCAGGTCACCGACGCGGTGCTCACCGTCCCGGCCTACTACGACGACGCCCAGCGCCAGGCCGTCACCGAGGCCGGCACGCTGGCGGGACTCAACGTGCTGCGCCTCGTCAACGAGCCGACCGCCGCGGTGCTGGCGTACGGGCTCGACGAGGAGGAGAACCGGTCCGTCCTGGTCTTCGACCTCGGCGGGCACACCTATGACGTGTCGGTGCTGCACATCGGCGACGGGTACGTCGAGGTGCTGGCCACCCACGGCGACAACCGGCTCGGCGGCGACGACTGGGACCAGCGCATCGTGGACGAGCTGGTCAGACGGTTCAAGGAGGCCCACGGCGTCGACCTGACCGGCGACAGGGTGGCGCTCCAGCGGCTGCGCGAGGCCGCCGAGCGGGTGAAGATCGAGCTGACCGGCGCGCGGGAGGCCCGCGTCGACCTGCCCTACGTCGCCATGGTCCGGCAGGCCCCGCGCCACCTGGACACGACGGTGACCCGGCAGGAGTTCCAGAGCCTGACCGCCGACCTGCTCGTCCGGCTCAGGGGGCCGTTCCGGGGGGCGCTCCAGGACTCCGGGCTCAAGGTGTCCGACCTCGCGCACGTGGTGCTGGCCGGCGGTGCGAGCCTGATGCCGGCCGTGACGGCGCTGGTCACGGAGATGTCCGGCGGCAAGGTGCCCCTCACGCGCTTCGGCCCGGCGGAGGCCGCCTCGATCGGCGCGGCGCGGCAGGCGAGCGTGCTCAAGGCCGACCTGACGCCGGTGACGCTCGGCCTCCGGGGCAAGGGCGGCGGTCTGCGGAAGGTCATCGAGCGCGGCAGCCCGGTCCCCGTCGAGCGGACGGTCACGTTCACCACGACCGCCGATCACCAGTCGTCGCTGCGGGTCGAGGTCTACGAGGGCGAGCAGGAGACGGCCGCGCTCAACGCGGTGCTGGGGACGTACATGGTGGGCGGCATCCCCGCCGCGCGGCGCGGGGAGCCGCGGATCGAGGTCACGTTCGCCGTGGACGCCGGTCTGACCTTCACCGTCACGGCCCGCGAAGCGGCGACCGGCATCTTCCTCCCGGTCACCCGCCACCCCGCCTGACCGCGAGTCCGACCTTCACCACCACGGCCCGGCAAGCGGCGACCAGCGCCTTCCTTCCGGTCCCCCCCGCCTGCGGGCCGCCCGTGGGTGGGGTGGCCCGCAGGCGGTCGGTCAGGGGGTGGCCTGCCAGGAGGTGCGGACGAGGGCGCGTTCGGTGGCGGCCAGGTGGGTCGCCGCGGCGAGCCACGCCCGCGCGTACCCGTCCGGGCCGGCCTCGGTCAGCCTGCCGAAGACGTCCCGTTCGCGGCGGTCGGCCTCGTCGGCGAGCGCGACGGCCAGGCCGGCGGCCGTCCGGAAGCCGGCGTCGCGCAGGGACGCGGCCTGCCGGCGGGCGTCGCCGCCGCGCGCGGACTCGGCGACCGCCCTGCGCCCGCCGGAGACGGCCAGCTCGACCAGCCGGCGCACCCGCCAGAGCGGCGCGCCTTCCAGCGGGTCCGCCTCGCCGTACGCGTCCTGGCCGGGCGGTGGGCACGCGTCGGCGGCCGGGAGGTGGGAGCCCTGGAGGCGGTCGTAGCCGAGGTCGGCCCGCCCCTGCCACTCGGGGGGCAGCCTCAGCGTCGCCTCCTCGCCCGCGACCGGCCCCACGGCGAGCGGGACCAGCGTCGCCGCCCGGCCGGGCTCGACCCTGGCCACCACCCGTACCCGCAGGCCGGGCCGCGAGGCGAGCCGCCGCAGGTTCTCGACGTGCGCGAGATCGGGATGACGGCTCGCCGGGACCAGCCGGACCACCGGCCCTTCGCCCTCGGCCGGCGCCGGGCCGGCGGTCAGGAGCTGGCGGGCGAGGACGTGGTCGCCCGCCGCGCCGACGATCACCAGATCGCAGCCGACCGGCTCCCGTACCTGCTCGGCCGACTCCTCCTCGCTCCACGCCCCCGCCGACAGCCGCTCCCCCGCCGCCTCGGCCAGCGGCCGGGTGAACAGCGCGCCGAGCGGCCCGTCCGTCCAGGCCAGGCCGGTGACCGGGGTGGCCTGCACGCCCTTGCCCGCGCCGAGGCGGCCGTCCGGGGAGACGGTGGCCCCCGCGATCAGCAGGCCGCCGCGGGCCAGTTGCGCGTGGCTCATCATGGCCGCCCCGATCGCGACGGTCGCGGTGGCCGCGCCGCGGGCACGGGCGGGGCCGCCGGGTTTGACGTCGGCGACCGAGAACCAGCGTCCGTCGTCGGTGACGAGGTGCGTGACCACCCCGCCGTAGCCGGTGCTGCTGATCACCGGCTCGCGGAAGACGCCGTACACCTTCAGGCCGCCGTTCGGACGGTAGCCGCGCCGTACGGTGCCGACCAGCGCCGGGTCGGGATCGGACGCGGCCAGCCGGCCCACGGTGAGCAGCAGCTCCCGCAGGGCGGACACCAGGTCGGCGAGGCGGTGGCCGTCGTACCTGGCACGGGCCGCGCGCAGCCCGCGGACCACCCGCAGCGTCGCGGCCTCGGCCTTGGGCAGCCCGGCCAGGCGGGCGGTGTGGGCGGCTCGGAGCAGCTCCGCCTGCGGCACCGCGCCCGCTCCCGGCACACCGGCCGACAGGACGGCGGCCGCCGCCCGCCACAACCCCGCAGCCGCCGCCACCTGCGCCGCTCCCGGCACAACGGCTCCGGCTGTCCGCCCGTCACCCTGTCCGGAGCCTGGCCCGGAGCTTTGTCCGGAGCCCTGCCCCGAACCCTGCCCGGAGGTCTGTCCCGAGCCCTGCCCGGCCTCCTGCCCGGTTTCCGGCGTTCGGCCGGGGTCCGCGGGAACGGGTCGTTCGTCGGTGGGGGGCGCGCCGGGGTGCCCGGGGCGGGACGGCGGGGAGCCCGGTGACGCGGGAACGTCGTCGGGGGTGGCCGACTCGCCGTCCGGGAGCGGAAGGTCGGCCGGGTCGGCCAGGGGGCAGGCGGTGAGGAGGGCGGCCCGGTGCAGGCAGCGGGGCGCGAGGAGGCAGGAGCAACGTGCCTGCCCCTCCTCCGCGATCACCCCGGACGGCCCCGGGGACAACGTGACCACCGCGTCCTCCCCGCACGTGACCACCACGTCGGCGCCGTCGCCCACCCGGTCGAGGGCGGCGTACTGGCCGACGGCCGCGTCCAGCTTCTTGCGCAACCTGCTGGTCAGGGCGTCGACGGCGGCGGCCACCACGTGCGGCGCGGCGGGCGGGAGCGTTGCAGAGCTGTTCACCGGACTTCTCCCCGGAGGTGGTCGCCCACCCAGCGGGCGAGGGCGAGCGGGCTGAGCGCGGCGACGGGCATGCCGGCCGCGACGAGCTGCTGGGCGATGGGCAGCGAGTAACGGGGCACGCCCTGGTCGTCCAGCGCCGCGCAACCCATCAGGTGCACGCCGGACCCGGCCAGCGAGCGCACCTCCGCGAGCAGGCCGCCCACGGGGTAACCCTCCTCGAAGTCGCTGACGACGACCACGAGCGTCCGGCTCGGCACGGTGACCAGCGTCCGGGCGTGCGCGAGCCCGGCGGCGATGTGCGTACCGCCGCCGACCCGCACTTCGAGCAGCAGGGACAGCGGGTCGTCCACCCGGTCGGTCAGGTCGATCACCTGCGTGGAGAACGTCAGGAAGTGCGTCGAGAGCGTCGGCACGCCCGCGAGGACGGCGGCGGTCAGCGCCGACCACACGACCGAGGCCTCCATCGATCCCGACACGTCCACCACGAGGATCAGCCGCCAGTCGGCCTCCTTCCTGGCCCGCGTGCTGAACACCGGCCGTTCCGGCACCACCACGAGCCGCCCGTCGTCGAGGCGGCGGGTGTGGGCCAGGTTGGCGCGCAGCGTGCGCGGCAGGTCGAGCCGTCCGCCGGGCCTGCTGGTCGGACGCGGGTTGGCCAGGCCGGTCAACGCGGGTCTCAGCCGGGTCGCCAGCTCGCGGGTGAGCTCGGCGACCAGGCGGCGGACGAGCGGTCTGAGCTTGGCGACCTGCTGCTCGGGCAGCCCGCCGGCCAGCGACAGCACCGAGGTCAGCAGCTCGACGGACGGCCGCACGGCGGCGGGGTCCAGCTCGGCGAGCACGTCGTGGCGTCCGGCGTCGGCGGCCCTGGCCAGCACCTCCTCGCGTACGTCGCCGCCGAACAGGGACTCCAGCTCGTCGGCCCATTCGCGGGCCGTGGGGAACGGGGCTCCCTGGCCGCCGGCGTCGCCCTGCTCGAAGTCGTCGGCGCCCTCGCCGCGTCCGGCGCCGTAGAGCTCGTCCAGGGCGCGGGCGTACGGGCGTGCGCCGGCGGGCAGCCGTTCGTGCTCCCGTCCGAGCAGCAACCGCCACCGGTCGGCCGGACCGATCAGCGACCTGCCTCCCGGACCGCGTACGCCCCCCGACACCTCAGGCTCCCCCTCGCCGGCCGCTTCCCGCCCCGTGAGCGCGCCGTCCTCGGCGGGCGACCCTTCGGCGGATGGCCCTTCAGCGGACGGCCCTTCAGCGGATGCCCGGAGCCGGTCCTCCTCGGCGGGCGACTTCTCGGCCGGTGGCTGGAGCTGGGCGTTTTCCGGGGTCGGGAGGCCGAGGGTGGTCAGGGCCGTGAGGCCGGCCAGGTCGGCGGCGGTCCAGGCGGCCAGCAGGTCGGCCGGCGCGCCCAGTACGAGGTCCGGCCGGTCGCCGAGCCGTTCGGACACCGCGGCCAGCAGCCGCCCGCGTGCCGCCGGAGCCAGCGTGTCGAACCCTCCGCGCAGGGCGGGCAGCCGGTCGAGGAACTCCTTGTCCGCCAGCTCGTCCACCCGGTCCATCAGCGGGTCGAGCGCGGCGGGCGCCGCCTGGAGCAGCGGTCCGGCTGCCGTGAGCACGCCGGTCAGGAGCAGGCTCAGCCGGCGACGGCCGTCCGGGGTCGTGGCGGCGTCGATCCAGCCGGCGGCCCGCGCGCCCAGCAGGTCGGGACCGTCCAGGTCGAGCAGCACGCGGGCGGCCAGCGCGGCCCCCTGGACGAGCGGCGCCCCGGTACGCGCGAGCGCGCCCAGCGCGTCGTCCATCCGCAGGCCCAGCCGGTCCTCGCCGGCCCGCGTGGCGAGCGCGACCAGGGCCACCGCGTCCTCGGGCCGGTCGCTGCCGGCCAGGCCGGGCAGGGACCGGACCGCCGCCTCCAGCAGCGTGACCGCCAGCTCGCCCGCCTGCTCGCGACCCTCCGGCGTGGTGCCGGGAAGATGCTCGCGACGCAGCGCCTCCAGCAGGTCGAGGGCGTCGAGCAGCTCGGAGAGGGTGGCCGTGGCGGGCAGCGTGCCGGCGGCGTCCTCCAGCCGCCGCTCGACCAGTTCCGGCAGGTCGCAGTGGGCGGCGGCGCGCAGCCCGTCCAGGATGACGCGGCAGGTGGGCCCGCCGTCCGCGGACTCGCGCCGGTAGGTCTCCCGCAGCGTCCCCGCCGCCGCCTGGGCCGCGGTCACGCCCCGGACACCGGCCAGGTCCAGCAGCGCCGGGACGGCGGGCGTCCAGGACAGGCGCCATTTGGTGCTGAGCGCGGTGCCGTCGCCGGTGCCCGCGACCTGGATCGGCTCGCCGTAACCGACGCCGCACACGTGCAGGCGGCGCAGCAGCACCTCCCGGCGCGCGTCCAGCTCCGAGCGGAGCGGGTCGAGGCGTACCTCGCGCGGGTCGGGGTCGTCCGGGCAGGGCAGCCTGAGCGCGGCGAGCTCCTCCTCGACCGCGGGGCCGAGGCCGGAGCGCGGCGTGCCGGGCGCGGTGCGGCCCCTGGCCGTCCCGACGAACACCGCGTCGAGCGCCTTGGCCAGCGCGCGTCCGCGTCCCAGGGGCTCGCCCTGGCCGAGGACGGTCGTCACCGCCTCCAGCAGCTCGCCGCGGCCGGGGGCGGGCAGGCCGCGCAGGCGGGCGAGGTCGCACGCCAGGCGCAGCGTCTCGACGGCCTCGCCGGTGCCGGCCGTGTGCCCGGCTGCTCGCAGCTCCCTGCACAGGTCGGTGATCGCGCGGGCGGCGCCGTCCCTGACCCGGTCCGGTACGCCGTCCGCCTCGAACACCGCCTGCTGCCAGCGCGGGTCCCGGATCCCGGCCGGGTAGCCGGACCGGGAGTCGAGCAGGTCGAAGGCGTACGGGACGAGCGAGGTGACGGCCTCCGACGTGACGTCCTTCGAGGCGCCGGGGACGGGGGCCGCCGCCTGCCCGGCCGCCTCGCCGGTGAGCTGTGCGGTGGTCGGCGGTGTGGGGGTGGGGGCGGTGGGGGCGTCGGTGGTGAGCAGGGCGGGGGCGTGGAAGGCACCGATCACCGCGGTGACCCGGCGTCCGCCGGATGCGGCGGCGGCCACGACGCGCCGCATGTGCGCCTCCCGCGCCAGGTCCCTGGCCTGGACGCCGTCGCCCGCCGCCGCGTCGCGCCGCAGCGCCCAGCCGACGCCGAGTGCGGCCCGGCGCACGGCCTCCGGCTCGCAGCCCGGTGCCAGCACCTCCACGGCCCGGTCCCACATGTCGTCCCCCACCCGCCCGGTGCCCGCCGCGGCCAGCGCGTCGGCGAACCTGGGGGCGTACGGGGGGCCGCCGCCCAAGCCGGCGGCCCCGGCCTCGTCGGGGACGCCCCCCTCGGGGACGCCCCCCTCGGGGACGGTCGCCTCGGGGACGGTCGTCTGCCAGCCCGGGTGCGACAGTGGGAGGTCGCAGCACAGCACCTCCACGCCGCGCTTGGCCGCCCACCGGATCGCCACCAGCTCCGGGGAGAAGTCGGCGAACGGGTAGAACCCGAGCCCGCCCGCGCCGTTCCCGGCCAGGGCGACCGGGGCGACAGTGGCGGGGTCGGCCAGGTACGGCAGCCACTGCTGGAAGTCGGCAGGCAGCTCGACGCACACCGTCTCCGGATCGGCCGCCTCCAGCAGCTCGGGCAGCACCACGGCCAGGGCCGGACTGTGGTGACGCACCCCCACCAGGTACGGCCGGGTGGCAGCAGCCAGCCCAGCCACCGCCACCCGCGGATCAGCCGACCCGGCCGTCGCCGTCCCAGGACCGGCAGTGGGGTTCATGGGAGGGGTCAACGGAGGGTCTCCCGCAGGTCCCAGAGGCGGCGCCACATGGCGGAGCCGTCCTCGGCGCGCCGCCGCACCGGCCCGTCCCAGTAGCCGAGCAGCCGTCCGTGGTCGGCGGGGTCGTCCTTGCGCACGACGCCCAGCAGGTGGCCCGGCACCAGGTCGAGGACGTCACCGCCCGGCAGGTACGCGGCCGCCACGCCGAGCGAGGCCGCCACCTGCACCGCCTCGGCGGTGGACATCACGGTGCCGGGCCGCTCCACGTCCCAGCCCTCGCCGGACCGCCCGGTCCGCAGGTCGCGGAAGACCGTGACCAGGGCCTCCAGCACCGCGTCGTCCACGGCGAACCCGGCCCCGGCACGCTGGACGACCGCCGTGGCCTGCCGCCGCACCAGGGACGTCTCGGCCGCGGCGTCGGAGATGGGATCGACGGTCTCGAAGTTGAAGCGCCGCTTGAGCGCGGCCGACATCTCCGACACGCCACGGTCGCGGAGGTTGGCCGTGGCGATCACCGTGAACCCGGGGACGGCGGCCACCTGCGCGTCGCCCGTCCCGGCCAGCTCGGGGACGCTGACCCGCCGGTCGGACAGGATCGACACCAGGGCGTCCTGCACCTCGGGCAGGCAGCGGGTGATCTCCTCGACCCTGGCCACCCGCCCGGACCGCATGGCGGTCAGCACCGGGGAGTCCACCAGCGCGCCCCGGCTCGGCCCCTGGGCCAGCAGCAGCGCGTAGTTCCAGCCGTAGCGGAAGGCGTCCTCGGTGGTGCCGGCGGTGCCCTGGACGGTGAGCGCGCTGGTGCCGCAGACCGCGGCGGCCAGCAGCTCCGACAACATCGACTTGGCCGTGCCGGGCTCGCCGACCAGCAGCAGGCCGCGTTCGCCGGCGAGCGTCACGACGCAGCGCTCGACCAGCGAGCGTTCGCCGACGAACTTGGGCGCCACCTGCAGCTTGGACGGCAGGCCGTCGCGGGCGGGCAGGGAGAGGGTCTCCTCGCCGCTGCCGCAGATGAAGGTGACGACGGCGCGCGGCGTCAGCAGCCAGCCGGGCGGGCGCGGGCCGTCGTCGTGGGCGGCGAGGAAGGCCAGCTCGGTGGCGTACCGCTGCTCGGCGGAGACCACCTGCGTGGCGGAGGTCGCCTCGTCGGTGAGGGTCATCGAATTCAGGTCCTTAAGGGAGTAGGAGGGAGGTCAGCGGCGGCGGCCGCGTTTGACGTCGAGCTGCTCGAAGCGGGGCACGTCGCCGTCCTGGACGCGCCGCCACGCCCTGGCGTACAGGTCGGCCACGGGCTCGCCAGGCACGAGGGGGCCGTCGAGGCCCGCGTTCGGGCTGAACATGGGGAGCTTCCACTGCTCCAGCGGGAGCCGCGGCGTCCGCTGCTCCGACCAGCCGCCGGACAGGAACAGCGAGCGCCCGGCGCGGGCGCGCACGGCCTGGACGACCAGGCCGGCGCCGGCCAGCTCGGCCCGCGCGGCCTTGAGCCGGGCCGGCTTCCAGCCGGTCCACCGGGCGGCGTTGCGGTCGGTGGGGTCGGGCATGGCCAGCAGCATGAGGTAGACCGCGGCGGCGTCCTCGCCGAGGCCGTGCGCCTTGGCGACGTCCACGACGAGGTCGGGCACCGAGCGGGTGGGGTCCTGCGGCCACCAGGTGCCGTCGGCGTCGCGGTCGCCCTGGCGCGGGTCGCCGGGGTCGGCCAGCAGCGCCGCGAAGCGGGGGTCGAGGGCAATGCCCAGCGCGGACACGGCGGGGAAGGAGCCGTTGAGCCCGATCAGGGCCCGCAGGTAGGGGTCCTCGCCGGCCGCGTCGAGCAGGCCGGGGCGGAGCGCGGGCGAGGGCTGGCTGTCGTAGGTCGCCATGAAGACGGCCCCGTACCGCTCGTAGCCTTCGCCGACCTCGGTGGGCGTCCCGGCGACCTTCTTGAAGCCGGGCAGGCCGACGTACCGGTCGAGGTCGATCAGCAGCCGGGGGTTGGCGAGCCGGTCGCGGACCTCCGACAGCGCGGCGGGCAGCCCGGCGCGCAGCGGGTGCCCGGCGGGCAGCCGGTGGGCCAGCCAGGCGGCCGTGGCGACAGCCATGACCAGCGACCGCCCGCTGAACCCGGTGCCCTGGCCGACGGGGTGGACGCGGTCGCCGCGCACCTCCCACTCCAGGTCCACGCCCAGTTCGGGAGCGGCTGCGGGGTCGAGCACCGCGCGCAGGCACTGCGCCGCGTCGTCCCCGGCGGCGCGCAGCGCGCCCGCGGCCTCGCCGAGCAGCCATTCGGGCAGGGCGAGCCGCTGCCCGACGTGGTCGTTCCACACCCGCGCGGCGGCGGCGACGTCGGGACCGTCGGTCCACAGGCGGGCCGGGTCGGCGGGCAGCAGCGCCCCGGTGACGGCCCGGCGCACGTCCGGGCCGAGGGCGCGCAGCTCGTCCTTGGCGACGGCGGCGTCGGTCACCTTCACGCCGATCACGGCGCGGGCCTCCTTGTCGAGGAAGGTCCGCTCGTACGTGTCCACCTGCGGGAACCCGGCGACGATCAGCCGCGCGGCGGTCTGGGAGACCCCGGTGAGCCGGGCGAACTCCGCGGCGGCGGCCTCCTGCCAGGGGGCCGGGCCGCGCGCGGCCAGCTCGGTGAGGAACGACTCCAGCCAGCCCGCCTCCCGGTCCCCGCCGACGGGCGAGCGGTCGCGGACGGTGTAGGGCGCGGGCACCTCGAACGCCCCGGCGGGGTCGTGGTGCAGAGCGGTCCATTCGAGCCCGTCGACGGCCGTCTCCCGCAGGTCGAGGAAGACGACGAACGCGCCGCCGCCCAGCGGCAGCACGCCCGACAGCGAGCCCCCCGCCGCAGAGCCGCCCGCCGGGGAGCCGCCCGCCGGGGAGCCGCCCGCGACGACCATGTGCTCGCGCCTGAGCGTCACCGTCATGCGGCGCCAGCGGGACGAGCCCGCCGCGATGGGCAGGCCGCCGTCACGCAGCTCGCCCAGCAGCACGCCCAGCGCGTCCCGGTGCTCGGCCGGCGTGGTCGGCGCCGCGAGCCGGTACGCCACGGCGGCGCAGTGGTCGAGCAGGCGCTCCCACCGCAGGTTCGAGGCGGGCAGTCCGGGCAGGCCGAGGTGGTTGGGCACCTGCGGGCGGTCCTGTCCGCCGGTCACGGCCCGGCCCACCGCCCGGATCTGCTGGAACGCGGCGTCGCGGCTGTAGTAGTGATGGCCGTGGCCCTCGCCGACGCCGTTGATCGCCTCCGCCAGCAGCGTGTCCGAGGGCCCGGACGGTCCCTGCTCCTCGGCCGGGCCACCCGCCAGCGCGCGGTTGAGGTTGGCCACGACGGTGCGCACCGCGTCCTGCTGGGCGGCGGCGAAGCCGACGATCCCGGCCACGCCCTTCCGCAGCGCCTCGTGGGTGACCTCCGGCAGCAGCGCGCGGACCGCCGCGAGCAGGTCGGCGCCCTGGGGCTCGGCTGCTTCGAGCAGGGCCGCGGCCGTCTCGCGGTCCAGGCGGCGCAGCGCCGCCGAGCCGGCGAGGTCGCGCGGGCGCAGGCAGTACCAGTAGCGCTCGGGCGGCAGGATGGGCATGCCCGCGCCGAACGCGCCCGGCTTGGCGTCGGTCCGGTACTCGGCCAGCACGACGCCGTCGGCGTCCACGAGGCTGATCCGGTAGCTGGTGCGCACGACGGCGCAGGGCCGCTCCGCGCCGGGGAACGTCAGCACGCGCACCGGGACGCCGGCGTCCGGCGGCAACGTCACCGTGGTCCCGGACAGGTCCTCGGCGCGGTGGGAGCCGTCGGGCAGTTCGGTCACGCGCAGGCCGTACAGGCCGTCGACGGGGGCGCCGACCGGGGTGGGCTCGGCGGAGGGGGCCGGCAGCAGCCAGCCCTCGCCGGGCTTGTCGTCCGACGTGCCGGTGAGGAAGGCGGGCAGCGACCTCCTGCCGATGCCGCCGCCGGCGGGGTCGAACTCGTACCAGCCGCTGTCACGTTCCGCCCGGACCCACGTCCAGAAGGACGTGCCGTCGGTGATGAGGTGCCGCTCGTCGGGGACGACCGTGTCGCCGGCGTGCAGCGTGCCGTACCCGGTGGTACGGCCGCCGCCGGGCACGGCGAGGCTGACCGGGTCCTCGCCCAGGTAGTAGTCCAGGCGGGTGCCCCGGCTCCGGTCCGTCCCGTCCAGGTCGCGGACGCGGTCGGCGGAGGTGTGCCAGTAGCCGCGCAGCCCGTTGGCCCGGTCGCGGGAGTCCCAGTAGACGAGCAGGTCGCCGTCCACGTAATGGAAGCCGGGATCGCTCCAGGTGTCGTCCCTGGGGACGCGCAGGTCGTGGGTGAGCACGACGCCGTCGGCCGAGAGCACCCGGGCCTGCGCGGTGCCCGCGACGACCAGGTGAGGCCAGGCGTCGCAGACGACGAGGTCGTCGACGTCCTTCTCCGGCACGAGCTGGGCGGCGGCCTCCTCGAAGGCGGGCCAGCCCAGCTCGTCGATGATCCCGGACCGCAGGGCGCGGGCCAGCACCCCGGCCACGTCGGCGTCGGTCGCCGCCCGGCGCACCTCGTCCTCGGCCAGGGCCAGGGCCTCGCCGGGCAGCCAGGACAGGCGGCGCAGGGCGTCGGGCAGGGTGGGCAGGCCGGCGGCGGCCGAGCGGCGGGCGACCAGGCGTACCCATTCGGCCAGCATCGGCCCTCCGCCCAGGGAGCCGGCCAGGGCCCGGACGGCGGCCCTGCCCTCGTCGTCGGCGTCCAGGTGGTCTGCGCCGCGCCGGAAGGCGACGTGGAAGCGGCCGTCGGCGGCCAGGGCGAGCAGGTCGCGCCGGTCCTCGTGCCCGGCCCAGACGTCCAGGCGCAGCCGGGCGCCGTCGCCGGGGTCGGCCACGGGCACGCCGCGGGAAAGCAGCAGGTCGATCAGGTCGGCGTCGTCGTCGACCGCGATCGTGCCGCCGGTCGCGGTCAGCTCGTCGCGCAGCCGGTCGGCCATGCGCTCGATCAGGGCGTGCAGCGCGGGCAGGTGCGGCGGGACGCCCCAGGTCCGTTGCCGGGCGGCCAGGAACCTGCGCAGCCAGCCGGCGGCGCCGTCGGCCGAGCGCTCCTCCTCCGGCACGTCGGCGTGCAGGCCGGCGGTCGCGTCCGCGCTCTCCAGGATGTCGAGCCAGATGCCCGGCAGCTCCCGGTCGCGGCCCTCGGGGATGACGTTCAGCAGCGTGCCCCTCAGCTCGGGCCGCTGCCGGGCCAGCGCCGCGACGGCCGGGGCGTGGGACTTCCACCAGCCGGTCGGGGCCTGCATGACGGCCGGCAGCGTCAGCACCTCGGCCAGGTAGTCCTGCTCGGCCGTCTCGGCGTCCACGCCGGCGGCCCTGGCGAGCCTGCGGATGTCGGCGGCCATCTGCGCCGAGGGGGCCAGACCGCCCGCGGTCCTGCGTACGCACAACCGCGCGAACCTGCTCAGCGCCTCCGCGGCGGGCAGGCGGGCGGTCAGCTCCTTGGCGTACCCGGACAGCACCTTGACCGGCAGCGCACCGGCCAGCGCGAACTCCAGGAACACCGCGTCGAGCCGGTCGTCGTCCACGGCGAGGCCGTGCTGGGCCTCGGCCCGGCGGGCGGCGGAGAAGAGCTGCCCGGCGTACTGGGTGTTGTCGGCCGCGGCGAACACGCGGGCGGCCTGCTCGTAGAAGGTCGGCAGGAAGTGCGGGACGGACGCGGCGAGCTGCCCGGCCAGCTTCTGGTAGGCGTCGAGCGCCATCTTGGGCTTGGTCCTGGTCTGCCGGGCGACGCGCTCCAGCTCCGGCACGACGGCCAGGGCGTGGTGCCCGTCCTGCGGGTGGTGGACCAGCACCCATTCGGGGAAGCCGAGCGAGCGGCGCAGGCCCAGGCCGACCACCGCGGGCTCGCCTTCGGGCACCAGGCCGAGGAAGCCGCCCACCGCGTCCTCGGCGGTGCTCAGCTCCTCGGTGACCAGGCGGACGATCACCCGGTCGTCCAGCCCGGGGTGCCGGTAGGCGCGGGCGACCAGCGGCACGGCCCGCTCCCCCGCCCCCTCGGTGCCGGGCGGCAGCACCGCACCGGCGTCGAGCAGCTCGCCCGCCTCGGAGACGGTCCTGTCGGACGTGTTGCCGGTCATGCGTTCTTCCCCTCTTCTACCTGCCGCCCGGCGTACAGCGCGGCGGCCATTCGCATGCCTTCGGACCAGGCGACCGGGCCGACCTCGCGCAGCGTGAGCGTCTTGCCGTCCTGGTCGCGCCAGGTGAGATCCCCCGTGGACGTCTCGCTGTCCCAGTAGGGCTCGCCGATCCAGACGGCGGCCTCGGTGAGCCGGCCGCCGTCGCGCACCTGGCAGGTGGCGAAGCCGCCGGAGACGCGGTAGCCGAGCTGGCTGGCGCGGGCCGCCACGCCGAACCTGGAGGCGTACGTGCCGCCCGCGAACTCCTTCACCTGGCGCACCCCTTCGCCCTGTTCGGCGGGCTTGCGCCAGATGGCCCGGTGGATCTGCTCGACCTTCTGCGTGATGCCCAGCTCCGCGGCGAACTCGCGCAGGTCGTCGAGGTCGGGCAGGAGCACCGGGTGCGGCAGCGTCACCGTGCGCGCGGAGAGCCGGACGGTCTCGCCGTCGAGGTTGACGGCGCGCAGCTCGCCGGAGGGGGTCGCGTCCCGCAGGAAGCCCACCTCGTCGGGGTCGTCGCCGACGACCGCCACGTCACGCAGCGCCGCCTGCCACGCCTCGTCGGGCCAGACCCGGGCGATCAGCTCGGTCGGCACGGGCAGCGAGGACACCATCCAGGCGTCCACGTGCGCCACGCAGGACGCGGCGTGCCGGTCGAGCCATTCGGCGAAGCGGCGCAGCCGGTCCGCCTCGGGGTGCTCGCGCACCGCCTTCGGCAGCGTCTTCAGCTGCCGCCCGGCCGAGCGGCCGGACGTGGCCCTGGCCGTGACCCGGCCATCTATCAGGGCGATCTCGTACGCGTCGCCCGCCGCCAGCCAGCCCAATTGCCGCCGCCTCTCGTCGTGAAGCCATGGGAATGTGTCGAGGCGCGGATCTCCCGCCGCCACGTTGCGCGGAACGTTATCGGCGATCACTGACAAATGCCTACCGGCTGCTCAAAGGCCCGGTTACGGCACCGGGTCCCGCCGGGGAGGGAACGGCGTGTTTTCCCTCCCCGGCGCCTAAAGACCAGGGCAGGATCGCCGCGCGCGGGCTACGGGCGCGGGCGGCGGGGGTAGGCCATTCCGGGCCGGGCGCGCCGACCGGGGAACGGGCGCGCGGCTCGCTCGACGGGGGGATGGCCGGTGAAAGTCGTCGTCGATCTGACGCGTTGCCAGGGGTACGGGCAGTGTGCCTTCCTCGCGCCCGACGTCTTCACCATGCGCGAGGAGTCCCTCCTGTACGACCTGGACCCCGGCGACGAGCGGCGCGAGCACGTGCTGCGCGCGGCGGCGGCCTGCCCCGTCCAGGCCATCCACCTCGACTGGACGGCGACCCGGCTCACGTCCGAGCCGCCCAGCCCGCCGGCGCGCGGGATGACCGACGGGCGCATCGTCATCGTCGGCGCGTCCCTGGCCGGGGCGCGGGCCGCCGGTGTGCTCAGGCGGGAGGGCTTCACCGGGTCGCTGACGGTGATCGGGGACGAGTCCTCCGAACCGTACGACCGGCCGCCGCTGTCCAAGCAGGTCCTCATGGGACAGGTGCCGCCCGACCACGTCATGCTGCCCCGCCTGCGGGAGGTCGAGGCCGACTGGATGTGGGGCACCCGGGCGTCCGGCCTGGACGTGGCCGGCAAGCGCGTCCTGCTGGACGACGGCCGCGAGGTCGGCTTCGACCGGGTGCTGCTGGCCACCGGCACCCGCGCCCGGCCCTGGCCGAACGAGGAGGAGGCCCGGCTGGAGGGCGTGCACACGCTGCGCTCGATGCGGGACGCCGCCGGGCTGCGGGAGGCGCTGGCCGCCCGTCCCAACCGGGTGCTCATCCTGGGCGCCGGGTTCACCGGCAGCGAGATCGCCTCGGTCTGCCGCGAGCTGGACCTGCCCGTGACGGTCGTCGAACGCGGCCAGGCCCCGCTGGTCAACGCACTCGGCGGCGTGATCGGCGACGTGGCCGCCCAGCTCCACCGCGAGCACGGCGTGGACCTGCGGTGCGGCACCACGGTCACCTCGCTGGAGGGCGACGGGCACGGGCGGCTGCGCGGCGCCCGCCTGTCGGACGGCAGCACGGTCGAGGCCGAGGTCGCCGTGGTCGCGCTCGGCTCGGTGCGCAACGTCGAGTGGCTGCGCGACTCGGGGCTGGCCGCGGGCGTGTGGGGGGTGGCCTGCGACGCCGGCTGCCGGGCCGTGGACACCAACGGCCTGGTGACCGACGACGTGTTCGTCGCCGGCGACATCGCCCGTTTCCCGCACCCGCTGTACCAGTACCAGTTCATGACGCTGGAGCACTGGGGGAACGCGGTCACGCAGGCCGAGATCGCGGCCCACAACATGGTCAGCGACCAGACGCACCGCTGGCCGCATCTGTCGGTGCCGGTGTTCTGGTCCAGCCAGTTCGGGGTCAACATCAAGTCGGTGGGCGTGCCGACCTTCGCCGACGAGCTGGTCGTCACCCAGGGCTCGACGGACGAGCGCCGCTTCGTCGCCGTCTACGGCTACAAGGGCCGGGTCACCGCCGCGGTCACCTTCGACCAGGGCATGTGGCTGGAGTTCTACCAGCGGCTGATCGAGCGGGCCACGCCCTTCCCGCCCGCCTTCCGGCACGTCGACCAGCGGGGGGAGGCGCGGCCCGTACCGGCCCGGGTGCCCGAGCGGCTGATCGCGGCGGAGGGGGCGACGGTCGTGGTGACCGGCCACGACCCGGCCGAGCGGCGCGCCTCGCTGCTGCACGCGCCGCAGAGCTGACCCGGCAGGAACCCAGACAGGAGTGCAGGACATGACCTCGGACGCCGCCTTCCAGCGCATCCTCGACCCGGCCGGCCGCGCCGACCCCTATCCGTCCCTCGGGGAGCTGCGCAGGAACCCGGTGACCCGGCTGAAGGACGGCTCGTACGTGGTCAGCACGTACCGGGAGATCGTCGAGCTGCTGCACGACCCGCGGGTGAGCTCCGACCGGCGCAACCTGGCCGACGCGCCGGAGACGCCGGAGCACGCGCCCGCCTTCATCCGGCTCGACCCGCCGGAGCACGACCGGCTGCGCCGCCTGACCATGCGCCACTTCGGCCCGCCGCACTCGCCGGGCGTCGTGGACGGCCTGCGCCCGATGATGCTGGCCACCACCACCGAGCTGATCGACGCGCTGGCGGGCAAGAACCGGGCCGACGTCGTCGACGAGGTCGCCTACCCGCTGCCGATCGCGGTGATCTGCCGGCTGCTCGGCGTCCCGGCGGAGGACGAGCAGCAGTTCCACGCCTGGGCGGACCAGATCGTCGAGACGCTCGGGCCGGGCGAGGAGGACCGCGCCGAGCGGGCGCGGGAGCGTCAGGCGGTGTCGGAGAACCTGGAACGTTACCTCGCCGGGCTGGCCGAGGAGCGGCGGCGGGAGCCGGGCGACGACATGTTGTCCGGGTTCGTCACCTACGAGGGGCCCGACGGCCGCATGACGCCGGAGGAGGTCGTCGCCACCTCCCTGCTGCTGCTCATCGCCGGGCACGAGACCACGATCAACCTCATCGCCAACGGCATGCTCACCCTGCTGCGCGACCCGATTTTGCTGGAACGCGTGCGCGCCGACCCCGACCTCGTCATCACCGCGGTCGAGGAGCTGCTGCGCTTCGAGCCGCCCGTGCAGCTCGTCTCCTCGCGGGTCACCCTGGACGACGTGGTCGTCGGCGGCGTGACGATCCCGGCGGGCTCGCCCGTCGTGCTCGCGCTGGCGGCGGGCAGCCGCGACCCGGCCCACGTGCGCGAGCCCGACCGGTTCGACCCGTGCCGCAGGCCCAACGAGCACCTGGGGTTCGGCGGCGGCGTCCACTACTGCTTCGGCGCGCCGCTGGCCCGGCTGGAGGCGCAGGTCGTGCTGGGCGAGCTGGTGCGCAGGGTGCGCAATCCGCGGCTGGTCGCCGACCCGCCGCCGTACCGGCCCAGCGCGGTGCTGCGCGGCCCGCGCCACCTGCTGATCGACTACGACGGCATCGCCCCCGCCTGACGCGGCGGAGTGCCCTGACGTTGATCTATGGGTTCGTGTGCAGTTGAATGAGCGGGTGCGTGCTGGGCGGGTGGTCTCCCCGGTTCTGGTGGGTCGGGAGAGCGAGCTCGCCCGGCTCGTCGCGCTGGTCGCCGGGGCGCCCGCCGTGGCCGTCGTCGAGGGCGAGGCCGGCATCGGCAAGTCCAGGCTGACGGCCGAGCTGCTCGGCGATCCCGCGGTGGCGGGCCTGCGGGTGCTGAGCGGGGCCTGCGTCCAGATCAGGGAGCCGTTCCCGCTGGGGCCCGTCGTCGAGGCGCTGCGCGGGCGCGCGTCCGAGCTGGACGGGGCGGCGCTGTCGCCGGTCGCCGGGGCGCTGCGCGAGCTGCTGCCGGAGCTGGCCGGCGTGCTGCCGGAGACGCCGCCGCCGCTCGACGACCGGGCGGCCGAGCGGCACCGGGTCTTCCGGGGGCTCGCCGAGGTGCTGACCGCGCTGGGCCCCGCCGTCCTGGCGGTGGAGGACCTCCACTGGGCCGACGGGCAGACGGTCGAGTTCCTGACGTACCTGATGTCGGTGCTGCCCGGCACGTTACGGGTGGTGCTGACGTACCGGAGCGAGGAGGCGTCCGGGGCGGTACGCGCGATCACCGCGCGCGCCCCCCACACGATCGCGGCCGAGCATCTGGTGCTGCCGCCGCTCGACGCCGCCCAGACGCGGGTGATGGCCTCGGTGATCCTCGGGGCCGAGGAGGTGACGGCGGAGTTCGCCGAGCACCTGTGCGGGCGGGCCTCCGGGCTGCCGCTCGCCGTCCAGGAGCTGCTGGCGCTGCTGCGCGACCGCGGCACGCTGATCCGGTGGGAGGGCGGCTGGGCGCGGCGGGCCCTGGAGGAGCTGGACGTGCCGAGCGGCGTGCGCGCCTCGGTGCGGGAACGGGTGGCCCGGCTCTCCCCCGGCGCCAAGGAGGTGGCGGAACGGGCCGCCGTGCTGCAACTGCCGGTGCCGGTCGCCCTGCTGTCAGGGCCGGACGTCGGCGCGATCGACGAGGTGCTCGGCTCCGGGCTGTTCGCCGACACCGGCGGGCTGGTCGGGTTCCGGCACGTGCTGGCGGCGCAGGCGGTCTACGAGGCGATCCCGCTGGGCCGCCGGCAGGCCCTGCACGCGGCCGCCGCCGACACCGTACGCGAGCTGCGCCCGGTCCCGCTGGGCCGCCTGGCCCACCACCTGCGCCAGGCCGGCCGGGCCGATCAGTGGGTGGAGGCCGCGATCGAGGCGGCCGAGCAGGCGTCGAGGCTGGGTGACGACGCCGAGGCCGCGCGCCTGCTGGAGGACGTCCTGCGCGGCGCCGAGCTGCCCGCCGCCCGGCGCGCCGAGCTGACGGTGAAGCTGGGCTGGGCCGCCCTGGAGCTGCTGCGCCCGCCGCCGGTCGCCGACCTGGTCACCGGCGCGCTGGAGCAGGACGTGCCGCCCCCGTTCCGCGGCCACCTGCGGCTGCTGCTGGCGCTGCATCTGGAACGCACCCGCATCGACGGCGCCCGCATCGGCGAGGCGTTCGCGCGGGCCGCCGACGACCTGGCCGGCGAACCGGGGCTGGCCGCGTGGGCCATGGCCGGCGTCGGCCGCCCGCCCAGCGGCCTGCCGCCGGAGGAGACCATGTCGTGGCTGGAACGGGCGCTGGCGACGCTGCCCGCCGTCGCCGACCCGGCCATGCGCATGCTGGTGCTCGGCAAGATCGCGATGATCTTCGTGGTGATGGGCGACCCGCGCTGGGCCGTGCTCGCCGACGACCTGCTGCGGGAGACCGGCGGGCGGCGGCTGCTGCGCCGCGAGGTCAACGCCTACCGCTCGATCGGGGGCGCGGCCCTGTTCAGCGGGCACCACCGCCGGGGCCGCCGCCTGCTGACCGCGGCGGTCGAGGAGGGCGCCGAGCCGGACCTGCGCGAACGGCTCGAACTGCGCTGCCTGGTGAACCTGGCCGCGGCCGACTACTTCGAGGGCTCCTGGCACGGGCTGCCGGCCAGGCTCCAGGAGCTGCGCGACCAGTTCGGCGACGAGCCGCACGAGCGCATCCTCGTCGACATCGTGACCGCCTGCCTGGCCGCGGTGCAGGGCCGCCAGGAGGCCGCGCTGCCGCCGCTGCTCGACGCCGCCGCCGAGGCGCGTACCCGGGGGCAGTACGACGACCTCGTGCTGCCGCTGGCGATGCTGCTCAGGCTGACCGCCGCGCGGGGCGAGCCGGAGGCGGCGATCGAGGCGGCCGTCGAGGCGGGCCGCCACTGGGAGGCGAGCGAGCTGTGGCCGGTGGCGGTCCGCGCGCTGCCGGGGTTGACCGAGGCGCTGCTCGCGGCGGGCCGTCCGGAGGAGGCCGCCGAGGTCGTGGCGCGGCACGCCGCCCGGGTGGACGGGCTCGACGCGCCGCTGGCCGCGCCCGCGCTCGCGCAGTCCCGCGGCCTGCTGGCCGCCGCCGAAGGGCGGTGGGCGCGGGCCGCGGCCGAGTTCGCCGCCGCCGCCGACGCCTTCGAGACGGTCCCGGCCCGGTACGAGGCCGCGCAGGCGAGCGAGCAGGCCGCCGCGTGCCTGTTCGCCCTCGACGCCCCCGAGGCCGCCGTCCGGCTGGGCCGGGCCGTCGCCGTGTACGCGGACCTCGGGGCACGCTGGGACCTCGACCGCGCGACCGGGCTGGGCCGCAGATGGGGCGTGCGCCCGGCCGCGCAGAGCGCTCCCGCGCAGGCGGGGAACGACCACGCGCTGTCGGCCCGGCAGGAGCAGGTGGCCCGGCTGGCGGCCGAGGGGCTGACCAACCAGGAGATCGCCAGGGAGCTGTTCCTGTCGCCGAAGACGGTGGACAAACACGTGAGCGCGGCCATGCGGAAGGTGGGGGCGCGGTCGCGGACGGAGCTGGCCCGCCACCTCCTCCCCGGCGACTGAATCGGCAAGTTGGGGATTTTTCCCCATAGGGCACCCCATACCCCACCCCATACGGCTGCCGCGACACTTTCGGCATGTCCGAAAGCACCCACGACCCCGGCCGGCCGGACCCGGACGACCCCGTCCCCGACGCCTCCTCCCTCCACGAGGAGACCCCGGAACCTCCTCGCCCCCCGGACGGCTTCGAGCCCGTCTGACCCCCTCCCCCCGCCAGAAAGGCCACCATGGCACTGCCCCGCCCCCCGCTGGCGCGCCGGACAGGCGTCCTGCTGACCGCGGTCACCGCGCTCGCCGGCGTGCTGACCGCCGGTCCGGCGACCGCCGCGACGCCGGACACCCCCGCCCCCGCCTCCCCCGCCGCCCCCGCTGTCCCCGCGCAGGCCGCCAAGGACGTCGCCCTGTCCGGGGTGCGCGCCCAGAAGGTCACCGTCACGCTGATCACGGGCGACAAGGTGCAGCTCACCCGGTCGGCCGCCGGCCGGTACCACGTCGAGCCGGCCCCCGGCACCCGCCAGGACGGCCGCCGGATCAACCTGTTCACCCAGTTCACCCCGGACGGCGTCTTCGTGCTGCCGGACGACGCGATCGCCGCCGTCCAGGCGGGGCTGGTGGACCGGCGGCTGTTCGACGTCAAGTACCTGGCCGAGAACGGCTACGCCGACGACGTGGCCAAGCGGCTGCCGGTCATCGTGCAGTACCCGGGCGACCAGCCCGAGGCCGCGGTCAAGCGGTCGGCCGCCGCCGTCCCCGCCAGCGACCCCACCCGGACGCTGGAGAGCATCCACGCCTCCGCCCTCGACGTCACCAAGGCCGAGGCGGGCGCGTTCTGGCAGGCCGTACGCGGCGGGCAGAGCGCCGGTGAGGGCCTGGCCAAGGCGCCCGGCAAGCTGAACGGCGGCATCGCCAAGCTGTGGCTGGACGCCAAGGTCAAGGCCGACCTGGACGTGAGCGTCCCCATGATCGGCGCACACCAGGCATGGGAACGCGGCCAGGACGGGACCGGCGTGAAGATCGCCGTCCTGGACACCGGCGCCGACACCGGCCACCCCGACCTGGCCGGGAAGATCGCCGACAGCAAGTCGTTCGTCCCGGAGGAGCCCGTCAAGGACGGGCACGGGCACGGCACCCACGTCGCCTCCACCATCGCCGGCACCGGCGCGGCCTCGGGCGGCAAGTACAAGGGCGTCGCCCCCGGCGCCCAGCTCGTCGTGGGCAAGGTGCTCGACAACACCGGCTCCGGCCAGGAGTCGTGGATCATCGAGGGCATGGAGTGGGCCGCGCGCAGCGGCGCCAAGGCCGTCAGCATGAGCCTCGGCGGCCCGCCCAGCGACGGCACCGACCCGCTCAGCCAGGCCGTGAACGACCTGACCGCCGAGACCGGCACCCTGTTCGTGGTCGCTGCGGGCAACCTGTACGAGGCCGAGACGATCAGCATGCCCGGCGCCGCCGACGCCGCGCTGACCGTGGCCGCGGTGGACAAGAAGGACCAGCTCGCCGCGTTCTCCAGCCGCGGGCCGCGCCCCGGCGGCGGGCTCAAGCCCGACATCGCCGCGCCCGGCGTGGACATCGTGGCCGCGCGGGCGGCCGGCACCGCCATGGGCTCCCCGGTGGACGCGAGCTACACCGGCGCCTCCGGCACCTCCATGGCCACGCCGCACGTGGCCGGCGCCGTGGCGATCCTGGCGCAGCAGCACCCCGACTGGACGGGCCGGCAGCTCAAGACGGCCCTGATGTCCACCTCCAAGGACGACGGCTTCACCGTCTACGAGCAGGGCGCCGGCCGGGTGGACCTGGACCGCGCGACCAGCCAGCAGGTGTTCGCCGGCGGCGGCGTGGACTTCGGCCTGCTGGAGGCCGGCAGCGCGGCGAAGACCGGCGAGGTCTCCTACCGCAACCTGGGCGACCGGCCCGTCACGCTCACGCTGAAGGCGGCGATGGGCGCCGCGAAGCCGGTGCTCGCCGACGCGACGCTGACCGTCCCCGCCGGCGGCACGGCCGCCACCACCGTCACCCTCGACCCGGCCGAGCTGGCCGTCGGCACCTACAGCGGGGCCGTGACGGCCGAGGCCGACGGCGTCCGGCTCACCACGCCGCTCGGCGCGGTCCGCGACGTCCCCAAGTACGACCTGACCATCCGCACCCTCGACCGGGACGGCAAGCCGCGCACCCCGTCGGCCATGAGCGTCCTGGACGTCGACGGCAACAAGGGCGTGCTCGGCCCCCACCGCATCGACGACACGGGCCTGGTCGTGACCCGCGTCCCGGCGGGCACCGTCAGCCTGCTCCAGGTGCTCGACTGGGTGGACGGCGACGACCGCGCCAACCGCGCCTGGCTGTTCGAGCCCGAGCTGACCATCACGGGCGACACCGAGGTCACCCTCGACGCCCGCAAGGCCACCGAGATCAGCTTCAGCGCCCCGAAGACCGCGCAGCCGCTGAACAACGCCCACGACGTCTTCTTCCAGCGCACCCTGCCCAACGGCAAGGTCTACGGCGGCACGCTGCTGGCGAGCCGTCCGGTCGGCGCGTGGGAGAAGACGTGGGCGCTGCCGACCAGGAAGGTCACCAAGGGCGGCTTCCGCTTCACCGGCCAGTGGGAGCTGGGCGTGCCCGAGGTCACCATGACCATGCGCGCCTCCAAGCGCACGACCCTGCACCCGGTCACCCGCGTCCACGTGATCGACTCGGGCGAGATCCATCCCGGGTACGTCCCGTTCGCGGGAAGCATGGACCTGCGGGTGGTCGACGCGGGCAAGGGCCGTCCCGAGGAGCTGGCGGGCAAGGACCTGCGCGGCGCGCTCGTGCTGGTCGACGCCGAGCCCACCGAGGGCGTCCTCGGACCGGTGTGCGGCCTGCAGATCGAGCGCGTGGGGCCGATCAGGGACGCGGGCGCCGCCGGTGTCCTGGCCTTCAACGAGCAGGCCGCCTCCTGCCCGATCCCGCTGCCCATCTCGCAGAAGCCGTTCAGCGGGCCGTTCAAGCCGGTCAACATCCCCGTCGCCTACGTCTCCAACGCCGAGGGCGTGAAGATCCGCGAGGAGGCCGGGCGGGGCAAGGTGACCGTCCGGGTCGAGGGCACGCCTGTCACGCCGTACTCGTACGTGTTCAGGCCGTCCGCCGACGGGCGCGTCCCGGACTCGATGCGGTACGAGGTGAGCGAGCGCCGGCTGCACCAGGTCGACCTCGACGTGCACGGCGCGCCGTACACGAAGTACATGAGCTGGCGCGCGTCCTGGCGGACCGACGACATCTCCTACACGACGACCAACACCGACCTCATGCACTGGTCGATGCCGATGCCCGAGCGCAGGTCGCAGTACATCTGGCCGCTCGATGCCAGGACCGTGAGCGAGGCGGGCCTGTCGGCGCTCGTCGGGTCCGAGCCGGGTGCGGAGATCCAGGAGACCCGCTACCGGGACGAGGTGTTCGACCGGCCGGGCACCACCGTCCAGAAGTGGTTCGCCACCCCGAGCACGCCGGGCGCCTCGACGGCCTCCGACAAGCTGTACGCGCTCGGCGGCGACCCGGACGCGCCCCCGCTCAAGCAGAACGTCATCGGCGTGCCGTGCGCGATCTGCGTGCACGACGGCAACCTGTGGGTGACGCCGTCCCTGGTCAACGGGGTCGGGGAACGGCGCGACGACGGCAGCTCGTTCGGCGACCTCGCGCCGCGGTACGAGCTGCACCTGTACCGCGACGGCAAGGAGCTGCCGAACGCCCCCGTGCCGGGGTTCGACACGCTGCCACGCTACCCGCTGCCCAAGGAGCCGGGCGTCTACCGGCTGACAGCCAGGAACGCCCAGCAGGACATCGAGTGGACGTTCACCGCGCCGCCGGCCAAGGAGCAGCTCAGGCCGGGCGTCAACTGCTACGCCTGGTTCCTGGACGGGCTGGTCGAGCAGTGCCGCACCACGCCGGCGGTCTACGTCAGCTACGACCTCGGTGACAGCCTGTCCGCCGGGAACACGGTCGCGGCCGGGCGCAGGCACACGTTCGAGCTGGAGGCCTACCACGGGCCGTCGGCGGCGAAGATGCCGGCGATCACCGGCGTGCGGCTGTGGACCAGCACCGACGACGGCGCCACCTGGCAGCCCGCCGACCTCAAGAAGGGCCGGGACGGCGTCTACACCGCCGGCGCGAAGTACCCGGCCCATCGCGCCACCAAGGGCGCGGTGAGCCTGAAGGTGGAGGCGTGGGACGCGGCGGGCAACCGCGTCAGGCAGACCACCCTCCGCGCCTTCGACCTCCGCTGACCGCAACGACCGCGGCCGCCCACCCGGCGACCGCGGTCACCCACCGGGCCGGCCCGCACGCCCGGTGGCCGCGGTCACCCCGCCGGGCGGGCCCGACGGTACCCCGCCCGTTCCCCTGCTGATCGGCTCATGGCGGTACGGTGAGCACCCGGCGGCGTACGGCCACCGGGACGCGAGCGAAGGGGACCCCGCGCCATGAACGCCACCGGACCGCACAAGCGCCTGGCGGCGGCCTGGCAGCGGGCCCGCGACCGGCACGGCTGGCTCGACCACCTGTCCCGCGCCGTGGTGCGCTACGACAAGGCCGACGCCGGCCGGCTGTCGGCGGCCCTCACCTACTACTCCTTCTTCGCCACCTTCGCCCTGGCCCTGCTGGCCTTCGGCATCCTCGGCCACGTCATGGACGACCCGACGGTCCTCGCCACGGTCCAGCACTACCTGAGCGAGAACTTCCCGCGCCTCGACGTCCAGGCGATCCGGGAGGCCGGGGGCACGGCCGGCGCGGTGGCCTTCGTCGCGCTGCCGGTGACCGGGCTGTTCTGGATGGACACCCTGCGCTCGGCCACCCGGGCGATCTGGCAGCTCGACGAGTACCCGGGGCGCTTCCTCCTGCGCCAGCTCATCGACCTGGGCGTGATGGCCGGGCTCGGGCTGCTGCTCGCCCTGTGCCTCGCCGTCGCCTTCGCCGCCGAGCGGCTGCTGACCTGGCTGGCGGTGCTCACCGTGGGCGTGGAGGCCCTGCCGGCGCAGTGGGTGCTCACCGCGGCCGGGATCGTGCTCGGCCTCGGCGTGAACACGCTGCTGGCCATGGCGCTGCTGACCGCGCCGCCCCGGTTGCGGGTGCCGCTGCGCCGCGTGATGGGCCCGGCGCTGGTCATCACCGCCGGGCTGGAGATCCTCAAGACGATCGGCCAGGTCTACGTCAACCTCACCGCGGCCAACCCCGCCTACCGGGTCGTCGCGGGCGCGGCGGGCATGCTGCTGTTCCTGAAGGTGCTCAACCAGCTCATCCTGTTCGCCACCGCCCTGACGGCGACCGGCACGGCGGGCCACGTCAAGGATCTGGGCGTCCGGCGGGGCCGTTGACAGGGTAACCAACCAAGCGCATGCTCGTTTCGGCGAGGGGGCCGACCGGCTCTCCCCTGTCGAAGGGATCACCGATGCGACCTGCCTCAGCGGCCTCCGACGACCTCACCCCCCAGGGGCGCAGCCGCCGTTCCCTGCTCATCGCGGGCGGGATCCTGGTCACCGGCGCGGCGCTCGGCCAGGACCCGGCCTACGCCGAGGCCGACTACGACGTGGTGGTGGTCGGTTCCGGGGCCGCCGGGATGACCGCCGCCCTCACCGCCGCCAAGCGCGGCCTGAGCACCGTCGTGCTGGAGAAGGCGCCGACGTTCGGCGGGTCCGCCGCGCGGTCGGGGGCGGGCATCTGGATCCCGTGCAACGAGGTGATCCTGGCCGCCGGGGTGCCGGACACACCCGCCAAGGCCGCCGCGTACCTGGCCCGCGTGGTGGGCGACACCGTCCCGGCCGCGCGGCAGCAGGCGTTCCTGAACGCGGGGCCGCAGATGATCTCGTTCGTGACGCGCAACAGCCCGCTGCGCTTCCGGTTCATGGAGGGGTACTCCGACTACTACCCGGAGTTCCCCGGCGGGATGCCGGGCGGGCGCTCCATCGAGCCGGACCAGTTCGACGGCAACCTCCTCGGCCCGGAGCTGGCCCGGCTGAACCCGCCGTACATGGCGACCCCGGCGGGCATGGTGGTCTTCAGCGCCGACTACAAGTGGCTGACGCTCGCCCTGGTCAACCCGAAGGGGGCGGCGGTGTCGGCGGCGTGCCTGCTGCGGGGCACCGAGGCCGCGCTGCGCGGCGAGAAGCCGCTGACGATGGGGCAGGCGCTGGCCGCCGGGCTGCGCGCCGGGCTGCTGGCCGCCGGCGTGCCGGTGTGGCTGAACACGCCGCTGCTCGGCCTGCACGTCGAGGACGGCCGGGTCGCGGGCGTGGTCACCCCGGCCGGGGTGGTCAGGGCCAGGCGCGGAGTGATCGTCGGGTCGGGCGGGTTCGAGCACAGCGCGGCGATGCGGGCCGAGTTCCAGCGCCAGCCCATCGGGACGAGCTGGACCGTCGGCGCCAAGGAGAACACCGGCGACGGCATCGAGGCCGGCGAGCGGGCCGGCGCCGCGCTGGACCTGATGGACGACGCCTGGTGGGGCCCGGTGATCCCGCTGCCCGGCGAGCCGTACTTCTGCCTGGCCGAGCGGACCCTGCCGGGCTGCGTCATCGTCAACGGCGCCGGCCGGCGTTTCGTCAACGAGGCCGCGCCCTACAGCGACGTCGTGCACGTCATGTACGACCGCAACACCCCGTCCGACCCGCACATCCCCGCCTGGCTGATCATCGACCAGCAGTACCGCGACAAGTACCTGTTCAAGGACATCGCCCCGCTGCTGCCCTTCCCCGACTCCTGGTACGACAGCGGCGCCGTGTTCAGAGCCCCGACGATCGAGCAGCTCGCCCGGAAGATCGGGGTGCCGGAGGCCGCCCTGCGGGCCACGGTCACCCGGTTCAACGGGTTCGCCCTGGCCGGGCGGGACGCCGACTTCCACCGCGGCGACAGCGCCTACGACCACTACTACGCCGACCCGTACGTCCGGCCCAACCCGTGTCTGGCGCCGCTCTGGCTGCCGCCGTTCTACGCCTTCAAGATCGTCCCCGGTGACCTGGGCACGAAGGGCGGCCTGCGCACCGACGCCCGCGCCCGCGTGCTGCGCGCCGACGGCTCGGTCGTCCCCGGCCTGTACGCCGCCGGGAACGCCAGCGGCGCCGTCATGGGCCACAGCTACGCGGGCTCGGGCTCGACCATCGGACCGGCCATGACCTTCGGCTACGTGGCCGCGAACGACCTGGCCGGCGGCTGACCGTCAGTCGGCCGTGTAGCTGATCGAGCGCACGTCGTAGCCGGTCGTCCTTGAACCGCGCACGTGCATGAACATCGCGCCGCCCTCGTAGGACCAGGCGCACGCGTAGCCCTTCGGCTCCTTGGTGCACCCCTGGAACTGGTGGACGACGCCGCGCGGGTCGTACCTGACCCGGAACAGCGTCCGCACCGCGCCCTCGTCGCCGACCTCCAGGGCCGCGTACCTGTCGCCGCGCTTCCAGGCGGCGAACAGGTGCCCGGCCGCGGCGGACGGCCGCTCGACGTGCCGTGACAGGTAGACCTTGGTGACCTTGGAGCCGGTCACGGCCATCGCGATGCCGTTCAGGCCGCCGGGCACGCGCACGCTGGTGTGCACGTACCGGCACACGCCGTTCGAGCAGCCGTCGAAGCGGTCGGGGGCGCGGTAGGCGTAGGTGAAGATCGTGCTCACCGCGGCGGGGGTGGCGACCGCGGCCGCGGCGGCGCGGTCGCGGGCCAGCCAGGCGCGGAACAGCTTGCCCGCCACCTTGCCGGGCGCGGGGGCGGCGGCGGAGGAGGCCGGGGTGGCGGCGAGAGCCGGGGCGACGGCGGGAAGGCCGAGCGTCAGCGTGGCGGTCGTCGCGAGGGCGGCGCCGCCGAGAAGCAGTCGTCTGGACACGCTCCGACGCTAGGATCCGCCCCTTGCGCGGTGATTGCTCCCGGCTTGCAGCCCTTCCGGCACGCCCCCGGGCGGGATCAGCCGCAGGTGCAGCATCGTGCGCGCACACGAAAACGCGGGCCGCCGCGTTGTGCGGTGGTCCGAAGACACAGCGACGCTTCTGGGGGAAGCTGGCCAACCCCCCGTGTGAGAGGAATCCAATGGACGTCTACATATCCGTGGACATGGAAGGCATCTCCGGCATTGCGACGATCGACCAGGTCTCGCGTGGCGGACACGGATATCCGCGCGCCCAGGAGCTGATGACCGCCGAGGCGAACGCCGCGATCGCCGGGGCGTTCGAGGCCGGCGCGGACAGCGTCACGGTCAACGACAGCCACGGCACGATGGACAACTTCCTTCAGGACGCCCTCGACGAGCGGGCCCGGCTGATCACCGGCAGCCCGAAGGCGCAGTGCATGGCGCACGGGATCGGCGAGCGGCACGGGGTCGCGCTGTTCGTCGGCTACCACGCGCCCGGCGGCTGCCCGGGGGTGCTCGCGCACAGCTTCTCGTCGCTGTTCGCCTGGCTCAAGCTCAACGGCGAGTACGTCTCCGAGGCCGAGGTCAACGCGCTGCTCGCGGCCGAGCACGGCGTGCCCGTGGGCCTGGTGACCGGCGACGACCAGATCTGCGAGCTGGCCGGACGGCGGCTGCCCGGGGCGCTGACGGTGACGGTCAAGCGGGCCGAGGGCGTGACGGCGGCCGACAGCCTGCATCCGCGGCGGGCCCGGGCGCTGGTCGCCGCGGCCGCGGCCGAGGCCGTGCGGAACGCCTCCGCCCTGCGTCCGGTGCCGATCCCGGAGCGGCTGGTGCTGACCGGCGGCTTCCAGACGGCGGCGGCGGCCGAGCTGGCGGCGGGCGTGCCGGGGGCGTACCGGGTGGACGAGACGAGCGTGACCTGCGAGGTCGCCGACCCCTCCAGCCTGGTCGGCCTGATCGGCGTCTGGTACGCCACCTCGGCCCAGGCCGCCCGATCCCGCCTCCCCCTCCTCGGCCTCCACTGACCTCCCCGGCCCGCGGCGACGGCTCCCCCGCCGCGGGG